>NZ_VEKZ01000002.1:0-139141 GCF_007681465.1 Siminovitchia fortis | reverse complement strand
GGCGCTGGAGCTAGACAACAAAAGGCTTTGTTCAAAATTTTAATGCTAAAACATCTTATACTTTCTACTCAATAAAAATAGAGCCACCCGGCTCTATTTTTTGTCTAGCTCTTTTAATAGATAATAGCATCCCATTTTGACGGAACGCCGCCTGTTTCCGTTTCGTGTACCTGCCATCTTTACGAGAATCGCCTTGGATTCCCGATCTTTGAACGACATGCCGATCCATACTGTCCCGGCGGGATGCCCTTCAAGCGAATCCGGCCCGGCTGCACCGGTGAAGCTTATTCCTATGTCGGCATTAAGCGACATTCTGACATTTTCGGCAAGCTCTATCGCACACTGCTCACTGACTGCCCCATGTTTTTCCAATGTCTCGGGTTTTACATCGCACAGCTTGACTTTTGCCTCATTCGAGTAGCAGACGATGCCTCCGAGCAGCATTGTACTGACTCCGACTACCGATGTCATTTCAGACTGGAACAGTCCGCCTGTCAAGCTTTCGGCTGCTGCGATTGTCAATTCGCGATTTTCCAGCACCTTCAACAGCTCGGCCATCAATGATGTATCGTTATAGCCGTAAAAATGCTCTCCTGCTTTTTCTTGGATTTGCTTTTCTATATCATTCAGCATGGCCACGGCTTTGTCTTTGCTGTCGCTTCTGGCGGTCAAGCGGATTGTCACTTCCCCATCTCCCGCTAAAGGGGCTACAGTAGGGTTCGTTTGGGCATCAATGATATCGGATAATCTTTCAGCAATTTCCGCCTCGCCGATATTAAAGAAACGAAGCACCCTTGATTCTATGCAGTCCACCGTTTCCAATTGATCAATGATCGCCTGTCTGCCGTATGTTCTGAACATCGGCTTCATTTCGTGGGGTGGACCCGGAAGCAGCATATAAAAGCATGGACCTTCTTTTATAAACATGCCTGGTGCCATCCCATGCTCATTCGGGAGCACTTTTGCCCCTTTGATGACACGGGCCTGTTTTTCGTTGTTGGCTGTCATATACCGGCCGGTCCTCTTGAAATAATCCTGGATTTTTTCCCAGGCATCATTATCTGTTTCCATTTCCCGCTGCAAATGGCCCGCAATGATTTCTTTTGTGAGATCATCTTTTGTGGGGCCCAATCCGCCTGTGAAAATTAACAGATCAGCCCTTTTTTCCGCCTGCTTTATAGCATCTGCCAGCCGGCTTGGATTATCGCCGACGACAGTATGGAAATAAACGTTGACACCGATCTCTGCCAGTTCCCCGGATAGATACTGTGCATTCGTATTGGCAATTTGGCCAAGCAGCAACTCCGTACCGACACCGATTATTTCAGCTTTCATTCATGAATCACTTCCTTTATATCTATTTTGAATGTCGAAAAATTCCACGGTTAATGTAAAAATAATCCCATCCCGACCAAACGGTAAATATGAAAGCAACCCATAACATTATGTCGGCAAAAGGGAAATGGATTGCTGAAAATGGCATATTATGAAGCAGCAGAGCGCTGATGGCAATAATTTGGGTCCATGTCTTAATTTTCCCCAGCATATTGGCAGCCACTACTTCCCCGGTCCCGGCCAATATGAGGCGCAGGCCTGTCACTGCGAACTCACGGCTTATGATCACAATGACAATCCATGAAGGGGCCAAGTGCATTTCAACCAGTACGATCAGCGCAGCGGAAACAAGCAGTTTATCAGCGAGCGGGTCGAGGAATTTTCCCAGATTCGTGACCAGGTCATATTTGCGTGCAAAGTAGCCATCGATCCAGTCCGTGACAGAAGCGATAATAAACAAAATCGCCCCGGCAAAATGCGCGGTTTCCAAATCTGCGCCAAAATAATGCAGTGTTCCCCAGTCAAAAGGTACAAGCATCAATATCAGGAATATGGGGATGAGTAAAATTCTTGATACGGTTATTTTATTTGGTAAATTCATCTGTTGTCTGCCTCCTAAGAAAAACGCAAGGCGCCGGCTGGCGGCAACATGCTTGAATACTTAAAGCAATTTTTCAGACCTTGAAAAATGGCCCCCGATTACGCGGCGGCCCTCCTGGATCATGGTAGCTATTCTTTGTCAAACTTGATACTGATCTCCTGTGTGACATGCTGAACCGGGTCCAGTTCGTATTCCAGCTTCTGGTCGTTTACATGGATATCCGTTTCGAATGCCCGCCCAATTATGATGTATGCACTATTTTGATCTGACAAATCAAAGCTTTGGCTTGCTCCGTTCTGGAGCATTCCTTGAAACAATTCCTGATTGTTCCCGTCGAGAATTTTGACCCAAGTCTCTCCCGAAGCGGCGGCACTCACTTTCAGTTCGAATTTGTCAGTACCTGACAGATTGTATGCAGTCACATTGCCCGAGACATTATCCATGGCCAGCTCCTGCTCGGCATTTTCGGTATCCTCATTCGGATCCTGCGGATCATTTTCCTCTTTTGATTCTGCTTTTTCCTTTTTATCAGGGTTTGGTTCAGGAGTTTTGATTTCATCCGACTCTTTAATATCAACGCTTTGATCTTTGCCGTTTCCGGCAGGCTGCTTCCCAGTGTCTACATTTTTGGAAAAGAAATACCAGATTAAGAAGAGTACTGCTACGATGGCGACTCCGATCAAAATTTTTGGCAGCAGTTCGGCAATTTTTGAAGTCCTTGCCGACACGGTGCGCCTCGTTTGTACACGGGAAAGCTGTTCCGACAAATCATCTTCGTAAGCAGCCGGAATCTCGTTTTTATATTCCTCAAACAGTTCATCCGCTGAAAGCCCTACTGCCTCAGCATATTGTTTAATAAAAGCCCTCACATAAAACTTGCCTGGAATCTGGCTGTAATCTCCCTCTTCAATGCCGGAAAGATACTTTTTCTGGATTTTTGTCATTGATTGTAGCTGGTCCAGGCTGATCCCTTTTTCCTCACGAGCCGCTCTCAGGCGGCCCCCCAATTCAGTCAAAGCTAACACCTACCTATCCTAGAAGTACGTCTAAAAGTCGAAGTTTCCAAAGCCGCCAATACCGGGCTCCTCAAATAAGTTCTGCTTTTCGACCACATCGTATGTTATCTCTTCGTCAGGGTTGTTGCGCAACTCGATTATGTAATCGAAGTCCTCGATGGAATACTCCGAATGCTCAACAAAAATATCAGGGTGCTCGATCACTTTTACTGCCGGCATCCTCATAATTTCCCTGACCAGCTGAAGATGCCGTTCATCTGCCCTTCTTCTTGATACGATCCCATCTATAATGAAGATATTGTTTTCATTATATTCGTCTTTTATCAGTTCTTTTCGGATTGTCTGTTTCAATAAGGTGGACGAAACAAAAAGCCATTTTTTATTGGCGCAGACACTTGCCGCAACAACGGATTCCGTCTTTCCGACCCTTGGCATGCCCCTGATGCCGATCAATTTGTGCCCTTTTTTCTTGAAAATTTCAGCCATGAAGTCGACAAGGATTCCCAGCTCATCCCTGACAAAGCGAAATGTCTTCTTATCGTCATGGTCTCTCTGGATATAGCGCCCATGTCTTACAGCCAGCTTGTCACGCAGCTTGGGCTCCCTGATTTTTCTTACTTTGATCGTTTCCACTGTTTCCAAAATGGATTCAAGCCTCTTAATTTGATCATCACTCTGGGCGCGGATCAAAAGTCCCCTTCTGCTGGCATCTATACCGTTAATACTGACTATATTAATTGCAAGCATGCCCAGAAGTGAAGAAATATCCCCCAGTAAACCAGGACGGTCACTTGTAATCTCATATTCCAAATACCATTCTTTACCTTCCATATAAAAACAGCTCCTCGAAAAAAACGGAATCGATCCTTTTTATCGTATCACATCATTTCTAGCTTATATCATATCTGATTTTAGTTAAAGAAAAAAGAAAAACTTTATGTAAAAATGCAGGCGAATCTATACGTTGTAGCAGTACAAGTAAAAAAGAGAGGAATATTCCTCTCCGTTACGATAAACATATTCATTTAGTGAGTGCTGTTGTTTTCAACCAGTTTGACCATCACACGAGCAAGCGCTTGCTGCTCTTCTTCAGATGCAACAGACCATAAATCAGAAAGCACCCGCTCCTGCTCGTTTTTAGGATCAACTTGCTTTGCCAGGTAGTCGCCGACTTGATGAGCCATTTGGTCTATGACCTCTTGTGACATTCCCTGCTGCTGAGCCTGATCCAAACGGTCACCAAGGAAGTTTTTCCATTGTTCCCAGTTTTCAAGTACTGACATGCTTTTGTGCCTCCTTCACATTTTGGTACGATGTTATTATTTGCATGAGTGAAGGAAATATGCATAATTCTTAAGTTGACAATACATATATTATGTATACCATCCGCCGTTTACGGAAACGACTTGCCCTGTAATATATGAGGCTTTCGGTGATAATAAAAAGGAAACAGCATCCGCGATTTCTTCCGGCTCAGCGAGCCGCCTTAATGGTATTTCCTCCTCAAGGCTTTCAAGCTCCTCTTCCGAAAAACGATGAAGCATCCCGGTATTGACAGCTCCTGGGGCTACACAGTTCACCCGGACGCCGGAGCCGGCCACTTCTTTGCTTAACGCTTTAGTAAATGAGATTTGCGCACCCTTAACTGTAGAATAAATCACTTCGCATGCTGCGCCCGTCTGTCCCCACAATGAACTGATGATGACAATTTGAGAAACAGGATTTCTCATCAGTTTTGGAAGCAGGTTTCGAATTAAAATGAGCGGGCTTTTTACGTGGAGCTGAATCGCGTTTTCCATTGTTTCATCATCAAGATCAGAAAAAAGCCCAAAAGGGGCATTTCCGCTCGAATAAACAATCGCGTCCAATTGAAATATATTTCCGATGATTTGATCACATCCGCTTTCGACTGAAAGATCGGCCTTGATCGGAATCACTTCTATGCCGTACTCGGCTAATTCCGTTACAAGTTCCAGGATCCGCTGCTCATTGCTGTGATAGTGCAAATATAAATTCCAGTTTTCTTTCGCAAGCGTTCGTGCTGTTGCAGCTCCTATTCCGCCGCTTGCCCCCGTAATCAAAGCAAATTTCTTCATTTCACATTTCCTTTCACAGAAAAAACCCGGGCTATTGGCCGGGTTTTTCTATTATTTCGGTATCACGTGGCATGTTGACATTCTGTCTTCCGAGAAGAACTCTGTCGCTGCGGTCGTCAAGTCAGTGAATGTTAAACTCTCGATAACCGGAACAACATCAAAGAGGTTCATCCCGTTCAATTTATAGCGTGTAAACTGATTTGCAATGAATTCAGGAGAGTTGAAAGCCCTTAAAAAACCGCCGATCCGCTTTTTCTTGGCCCGTTCAAGCTCTTCTTCATTCAATCGGGATGCAGCTTTCAGCATCATATTCTGCAATTGCCCGGAAAGTAAATCCGGGTCTTGGGTATCACCGCCGATGATGGAGAAGCCAAAGCCATCTTCCTGCGTGTAGTCAAATTGGAATGTCTCATCGATCAAGCCATCATTATACAATGTTTCGTAGTTTGCCGAACTTTTACCGAATAAAATATCGAGCAAAATATTAATAGTCAGTTCCTGCTTGAGCATCGATCCACCGTCACCTTCAAAATGCGGCGCTTTTACGCCCACCATGCATTTTGGCGTCTGGACATCCATTTTAATGACCTGCTTTTTCTTGGCAGCCGTATCCGGCTCTTCCTCAAAATGCCTGACGATTTCCGGGGCTGCTTCAAATTGCTTTTTCTTCTGGTCCTCACGGATGAAAGAAATGATTTTTTCCGGATCGACTGGACCCGTGACAAAGAACAGCATATTGCTCGGGTGATAAAATGTGTTGTAGCACAGGTAAAGCAGGTCGGCCGTTATATGGGAGATCGACTCAATCGTCCCGGCGATATCAATCTTGACCGGATGGCTGTGGAAGAGGTTCTCGATTAAACCAAAATAGACTCTCCAATCCGGGTTATCATCATACATTGTGATTTCCTGTCCAATAATCCCTTTTTCTTTTTCAACAGTCTTTTCCGTAAAATAAGGTTCCTGAACCATATGGATCAGGGTGCTTAAATTCTGTTCGATATTAGTTGTGCTGGAAAAAAGGTAAGCTGTTCTTGTAAATGATGTGAATGCATTGGCGGAAGCCCCCTGCTTGCTAAAAAGCTGGAACACGTCCCCATCTTTTTTTTCAAACATTTTATGCTCAAGGAAATGCGCAATCCCGTCAGGGACATTTTCCATTTCTGTTTCATTCAAGGGGATAAAAGTGTTATCGACAGAACCGTACTTTGTTGTGAACGTAGCAAAAGTTTTATTGAACCCTTCCTTCGGGAGGACATACACTTGAAGCCCGTTATCCAGCGTTTCATGGAATAAGGTTTCTTTTAACTGATCGAAGAAAATGCTCTTCACTTTTCAGTCCCCTCCTTCGTTCCCGTCAAAAAGTAAATGGTGTCCATTTCAATCTTCCGGGCTGCGTCCGCAATTTCCTGTTTCGACGTTTTGGCAATTCGGTCCTGCCATTCATCCAGGTTAATGACTGTATGGCCTACAACATTATGATAGAGTACCTCCGTCAGGCCCCGCGCTGTATCGATGGTCTCAAGAAATTGATTTTGTATGACGGCCTTTGTCTGCTTTATTTCCTGATCGGAGAAATCCCCGTTCTTCATTGATTCCATTTGTTCTTTAATGATATTGACGGCTTTTTCATAGTTTTTGTCGTCAATTCCTGACATGACCATCAGCAAGCCTTTATGGCTTTCGATTCTGCTCGCTGCATAATAGGCGAGGTTGGCTTTTTCCCGCACATTGATAAAAAGCTTGGAATGCGGAAAACCCCCAAAAATGCCATTCACCATTTGCAATGGAAAATAGTCGCTGTCACCGTATCTGATATTCGTACGGTAGCCGATGTTCAGTTTGCCCTGCTTTAAATCTTGCCTTTCGATAATTTCTTTTACTTCAATATTGTTTTTTTCAACAGACTCCGAACTTCTCTTCGGTGTGCGCTCAGCAAAACGAAGTACATCACAATAACTCTCCACTTCCGCCTTGTCAATATCACCGATTATGTAAAGGTCGAGTTCATCTTCGTTTAACGCCCGCTCATAGTAGCTGTACAGGGATTTTTGCGTTATGTCATCCACTTGGCCAAGTTCGCCGTGGACAAATAATGAATAGGGTTCATCCTTGCACATTTCCTCGGTAACACGGAATGTTGCATATCTCATTTTATCATCGTAAACCGACTTGATGCGCTGCTTTAATGTCCGCTTCTCTTTTTCGACTGTCTCGGAATCAAAGGCCCCATTATCAGCATTGGGTTCCAGCAATATTTCCTTTAACAGTTGGACTGCCTTTTGCAATAGCGGAGTTGTATCTTTTAGGAACACCTCATTGGCGATTTCAATCGTCAATGTGATGATGTGATAGTCCCCTTTTTTACTGAGGTCCACTTGCAGGGTTGCGCCATATAATTGATCGAGATATGTCCGCAGCTTGACGGTTGATGGGTGTTTTTTTGTACTGCTTTGCAAAACATGCGGCAAGAGCGCACGGTAGGTGACGGTCTCTTTTTCAAGCGGTGCTTTCATTTTCCAGATAATGGTGTTGGTCTTGTATTTATCAGTATTAATCAGGTGCAGGGTATATCCTTGCTTTTTCACTGTTTCCTCATGCAGCAACGGCATTCGCCACGCCTCCTTTTATATGGATAGGAAAAAATAAAAGATTAATACAGCGCCGCTCCAAGCCAAAAACTTAGGCTGGCGCCTTCCGCTTTTCTTAATAGTTTACAGGCTATGTTTATCGTATGTCCAATCTTATCATTATATTCAAAGTCCAATCGATCTATTCCACATCAAGAGGTCTGTTCTTCTGTCCGGGAAACTAATACTGTTCTCGGTTTACTTCCCTCATACGGCCCGACAACCCCCCTGGCCTCCATTTCATCAATGAGCCTGGCAGCCCGTGTATAGCCTATCCTGAAACGCCGCTGCAGCATGGAAACGGATGCTGTCTGCATCTCGACAATCAATTGGACCGCTTCATCATAAAGTTCATCTTCCACTTCTTGGGACTTCTCCGGCAGATCCTCGGGAATCATGTCTTCCTGATATTGGGCTTTCTGCTGGGAGATGACAAAATTGACGATATCCTCAACCTCCTGATCCGACAGGAACGCACCTTGGACCCGGACCGGTTTTGAAGCTCCCACCGGCAGAAACAGCATGTCTCCTCTGCCCAGAAGCTTTTCTGCCCCGCCGGTATCAAGAATGGTTCTCGAATCGGTTTGGGATGATACGGCGAATGCGATCCGGGAAGGGATATTGGCCTTAATAACCCCGGTAATGACGTCTACAGACGGGCGCTGGGTCGCAATGATCAAATGAATGCCGGCAGCACGTGCCATCTGCGCCAGCCGCGTAATCGAATCCTCCACATCATTGGAAGCAACCATCATCAAGTCGGCCAATTCGTCAACAATGACAACAATATAAGGTAAAAGCGGCTGTTTCTCTTCCCTTCCCGCATTTTCACGATGAACAAAATCATTATACCCTTCGATATTTCTTGTTCCGGTATGGGAGAATAATTCATAACGCCTTTCCATCTCACTTACTACCTTTTTAAGGGCCTGTGATGCTTTTCTGGCATCTGTCACAACAGGCGCAAGCAAGTGCGGAATCCCATTATAGACGTTTAATTCAACCATTTTCGGATCGATCATCATCATTTTTACTTCATGGGGCTTGGCTCTCATTAAAATGCTCGTAATGATGCCATTTATACAAACGCTTTTTCCGCTTCCGGTAGCGCCTGCAACCAGAAGATGCGGCATTTTATTCAATTCAGCCACAACGGCCTCTCCGGTAATATCCCTTCCCAGGCCGATTTGCAATTTAGCCTCCGGCTTTTGATGTTCTTTTGCCTCAAGCACTTCCCTTAAAGAAACGACGGCAATTTCAGAATTGGGCACTTCAATGCCGATGGCCGATTTTCCAGGGATTGGCGCTTCAATCCGAATATCTTTCGCTGCAAGTGCCAGTGCCAAATCGTCACTCAGGCTGACAATCCGGCTGACCTTTACCCCTGCATCCGGATGCACTTCATATTTTGTGACGGCGGGCCCAAGATGAACCTGTGTGACACGTGCCTTCACCCCAAAACTCTGGAATGTTTTTTCCAGTTTTGCGGCATTGGCATGAATCAATTTATATTCACTGCTTTGATCGGCTGTTTTAGGCCTTGAAAGCAAGGTTGATGGCGGGAGTTCATAGTCCTCATTCTCCATCTCGTTAAAAGTGAGCTTCGGTGCAAGATCTATTTCATCTTCGTTTCCGCCTGGCTCAGCCAACTCCTCTTCCCTATCCTTAGGCTGGCTGTTTTTTTCGGAAAAACTTGAGATAATCGGTTCTGCCGGTTCATCTGTATGTATGGTTGCCTGTTGAGGTTCAACAATAAGAGGAGTCTTCCCGCCATTTTCCTTCTCTTCTCCATCTCCCTTTTTCTTTGCCTCTTTTTTTGCTTTTCTTTCTTCCTTCATTTCTTTTATATCATTTAAAAACGCTGTCCATTGATCTTTGATGAATACACCGGATTTTTTTCCAACTTTCTCAACAAAATCTCCCATTGATTTGCCGGTTAGTAAAATAATCCCGACCAGTATGAGGAAGAAGCTGATGATTTTTGTTCCCGTTGCATCAAAAAGAAGGTAAAAGCCGGAAAATAAAACGGCTCCAATCATACCCCCGCCCAAATCGTTCGTTGACGCTTCGCCTTTAATGATTTGCATAAACAGGTAATACGTACTTTTTATCACGCTTTTATGCGCAAGCATGCCTTCTTTATTCATCAGGCCAAAAAGCTTCACGTGGGCAAGAACAAGCATACTGGCCAAAATCAGATAAAGGCCGATAAGCCTGCCCTTTAGAAGAACCGGCCATTCCCTTTTTATTATGAAAAAACCGGCTATACATAATACCGCCAGCAATCCAACCATATACCATTCACCGAGCAAAAAATAGAAAAAACGGGAAATTCCCCGGCCCACAGCACCAAGTTCAATAATGGATATCAGCGTCAAAGCAATCAAAGTGATTCCCGCAAGTTCATATTGAAGGATCTTTTTGAGCTTATTGCTTGTTTTGCGACTTCTTCTTTTCTTTTTAGCCATTTTAATCACCTTGCCTAATCTATCATCTTGAACTTGAAGAAATGCTTTTATATACAAAGCAGCTAGAACATATGAGCTGTTTGGTCATTCAATTATATCACATATCTTTAGGATGTTTTTCCTGATTTTCTAAATATGGGAATCAAAAGCAGGAATCAATCGGAACATTGCAAATCAGCCGGGCATGAGCCCGGGGAAAAATTAGATTCACGAAAAAATGCTTTCCCCGTTATCTGAGGGAAAGCATTTTTTCACTGTTTAAAGCTATGGAATGATGATGTGATATGTCCAGCTTCAGGCGCCTTACGCTTTTCTCAAGAGAAATGGACTTCGTTTATATAAAGATGGGATCCGGGCTGGATCTCGCTTTTTAAGTAATCCGAAGGGTTGCTGCTCATGATTCGGATAACCTTGCATTTATGCCCGTCTTGCTCCACCAGCAACGGAATATTATTCCATATACACTCGGTTTGATTTGAAAAGTCGTCTTTATTGGCGGGAAAGATATGTTCATGGGGCACGATGGAATGAATGATCATTGCAGCAGCCCTTCTTCTTCATTGCTTTCTTTGTTGGCGGCTATCATTTCATTCAGCTTTTTCATCGCTGAGCCGACTCCGCCCACTTCGTTAATCAGTCCGTAATTCACTGCATCAGCGCCGATCACATTTGTACCGATATCGCGCGTCAGATTGCCTTTGGCAAACATAAGGTCCTTAAATGTCTCCTCGGAAATATCGGAATGCTTCGTTACAAATCTGACAACCCGCTCCTGCATTTTATCCATATATTCAAAAGATTGCGGGACGCCTATGACAAGGCCGGTCAGCCGGATGGGATGAATGGTCATAGTGGCGGTCTCGGCTATAAATGAATAGGAGCAAGACACGGCAATCGGTACACCGATGGAATGGCCGCCCCCCAATACGATGGAAACGGACGGTTTTGATAAAGTCGAAATCATTTCCGATATGGCAAGTCCCGCCTCCACATCTCCGCCAACCGTATTCAAAATGACAAGCAGCCCTTCAATTTTCGGATTTTGTTCAATTGCCACGAGCTGCGGAATGATATGCTCATACTTTGTTGTCTTATTCTGAGGGGGCAGCTGCATATGCCCTTCGATTTGGCCAATAATCGTTAAACAATGGATATTTGCATCCTGGCCCAGGTCAGGTACATTCGTCTGCCCCAGCTGCTGTATCTTTTCCACAATCCCTGCCGGCTTCATTTCGGGTGTTTGGTTCGGTTCATTCGGCTCTTCTTCAAGCCTGTAGTCAGTTGAATGGTCGTTCTGCATGAAATACCCCCAAAACAAAAGATAATTGAAATTAGTATTCAACTACTTCGTTTGTTTCATACAGAAATAAAGAAAAGCGCCGACAGCAGCGGCGCTTTTCTTTTGCTTTAAACTTCCATGATGATCGGCAGTATCATCGGCCTCCGTTTGGTCTGGTCAAATAAAAATTGATTCAGCCTGTCCCGGATATCCTGCTTGATTCCCGACCAGTCGAATGAGCCTTCGGAAATGGCTTGTTCAACAATCGACCGGACGATATTTGTTGATTCATCTATCAGCTTCTCCGATTCCCTTACATATACAAAACCGCGGGAAATGATCTCAGGCCCCGAGGCAATTTTCCTGTTCTTCTTATCAAGCGTAACAACGACAGTGAAAATTCCATCCTGTGAGAGCAGCTTGCGATCCCGCAGGACGATGTTTCCGACATCCCCGATGCCGATTCCGTCAATCAATACATTTCCGGCAGTTACTTTACCGCCGACGGACATTTTACCATCTTTGTATTCAACGATTTCACCATTGTTCGGGATAAATATCTGATCTTTGCTTAAGCCTGTTTGTTCGGCCAGCTTTGCATGCTCAAACAGCATCCGGTATTCTCCCTGGATCGGAATAAAAAATTTAGGCTTCATCAAATTGAGCATAAGCTTCAGGTCTTCCTGGCTGCCATGGCCCGAAACATGGATTTTAAAGTATGGCGTGCTGACAACTGCTCCCGCTCTATATAAAAGATCAATCGTTTTATACATGAATGTTTCCAATCCGGGGGAAGGCGTGGCTGTAATCAGCACAGTGTCGCCTTTTTTGATATTGATCTGCTTATGATTTTGCCTGGCCATTTTTTGCAGGGCTTCAAACGGCTCGCCCATTGTTCCTGTCGAAATGATGACAATTTCATTGTCCTCGTATTTCGGGATGTCACTTATCGGCACCATAAGCTCGTCTGAAGCCAGGGAAAGGTAGTTCAGCTTAAGGGCGATTTCAAAGCTCCGTTCTATGCTTTTTCCGACAACTGCCACTTTCCTCCCGTCCTCATACGCGGCATCCAGTGCCTGCTGGATCCTTATGAAATTGGATGCAAAACAGGCAACGATAATCCTTCCTTGTGCTGTATGGAATGTATTGGACAATTCCCTTTCCGTGACAGCTTCCGAGGTTGTAAAGCCCGGGTTTTCCGCTTCGGTGCTGTCCGATAAAAGGCAGAGTACCCCGGAATCCCCGATGCTTGCCATCTTTCCAATCTCGGCCTGGTATAATTCCGTGGCTGCCTGATCGAACTTAAAATCGCCGGTATGGACAATTTTTCCTTCTGATGTTTGTATGCAAATCCCGACAGAATCTGGGATGCTGTGGGTTGTATGGAAAAATGTGATGACGGTGCGTTCGAATTTTATCCTTGAATTGGATTTAACGGTATGAAAACGGCTTGATGCCTTGAGCCCGAATTCTTTCAATTTCTCTTTCGCAAGTGCGATTGTCAATTTCGTACCGTAAACAGGAGCATTTATTTTTTGCAAAACATAAGGGAGAGCCCCTATTGCATCTTCATGTCCGTGCGTCAAAAATATTCCCTTAATACGATCTTTTTGTTCCTCCAGCCACGTTGTATCCGGTATAACAATATCGATGCCGAGCATTTCATTTTCGGGAAACTTCAAGCCGGCATCGATGATGAAAATATCCGTATCAATTTCGATGACATACATATTTTTTCCTATTTCTCCCACTCCTCCAAGCGGAATTATTTTTATGCTGTCATTTTTCACTTTAGTCAAAATACTTCTTCCTCCCATGATGTATATTCCCGATCTTCATCAGTTACACTCCATTATACTTGATTGTGAATTCCATGTTCAACAATTACGGAAAATGGCGGGCAAAAGCAATTAAGTCTAAAGCTTAATAAAAAACCGGCGAAAAATATGATACAATTTTTATAATGACATGGATATGAATAAAGGAGACTTTGCATGAACAAGGGAACTTTACTTCAGGAGCTTGAGATTTACCGTTCTTTCCTTCAATACTCAGATATTGTTTTTTCGTTTCATTCAATCGATGGAGATTTTACATATGTTTCCCCGACTTCATATCCCTTGCTGGGATATAAGCCGGAAGAGCTGCTCAATTCCAGCCTTTACGATTTTTCCCATCCGGGTGACAGAAAAAAATTAAAGGACGTTTGTCTCACCCAGTCCTATAAAAGGGTCAAATATCGTTTCTGCCGTAAAGAGGGCGATTATATATGGCTGGAAACCACACTGATACCCTATTGTGAAAACGATGAACAAAAAGGGTTTTCCTGTATTTCAAGGGATGTGACGAATCAGATTGCAACGGAAGCGCAGCTGGAAGAAAATAAAGAAAAGTACCGCCTGCTCGTTGAAAATTTCCAGGATACTGTCGGTATCATAACAAAAAGCGGGCATTGGATTTACATTAATGATACGGCCAAAAAGCTGTTCGGCGTTACAAGAAAAGAAGAAGTCATCGGCAAGTCGATTTTTGATTTCATATCTCCTGCATCCCATGGAGTCGTAAAGCGCCAGCTTTTGCAAAACGGCATAAAGGAAGACGTTGAATTTACTGTTTCCAGGCATGACGGACTCAAAAAATATGTCCAGGTCAAGCTGATTCCGACAACATATAAAGAAAGGGAAACCTTTCAAATCCTGATCAGGGATATAACCGAGCAAAAGAAAACCGAGGAAATTATGCACAGGACCGAAAAGTTGTCCGTTGTCGGACAACTTGCTGCAGGCATTGCACATGAGATCAGAAATCCTTTGACAGCCATTAAGGGTTTTACGCAATTGTTAAAGAAAGAAGAGCATAATGATAATGCCTATCTTGAAGTCATGTTGAGTGAATTGGAGCGTATTGAGGATATTGTAAGCGATTTATTGATTTTGGCAAAGCCGCAGCCTTCCAAAATGGAAAAAGTTGATATCGGGCTGCTGCTGGAAGATACGGTGGATCTCTTCAGTTCAGAGGCTATCCTTCATAATGTTGAGATCATAACCGAAATAGAATTGGCCGATCCTTATATAAAGGGTGAATCGAATAAATTAAAACAGGTTTTTATCAATTTATTGAAAAATGCCATTGAAGCAATGCCGGATGGAGGTACAATCACCGTCAGTGCCATGAGGACAAGCAACGGCCGGGTCGTGGCAAAAATTAAGGATGAAGGAATAGGCATTCCGGAGGAACGAATACCTAATTTGGGAGAGCCGTTTTACAGTACAAAAGAAAAAGGGACTGGCCTGGGATTGATGATATGCAATCGAATTATTAAAAATCACGGCGGAACCATAAGTATCGAAAGTGAAATCAATAAGGGGACTACGATCAGTATATTTTTTCCGTCATTCGGCCCTTCAAAGATACCCGCAAACATAAAATGACCCCCTGAGGATAAGAGGCGTGCCTTTTATCCCCAGGGGTTTTTATATCACAGTAAGAAAGTACAAGATTTTTTAGCTTTAAAATTTTGAACAAAGCCTTTTGTTGTCTAGCTCCAGCGCCTATCGACTAGCAGACTTCGCACCTCCTCCTACGATAAGTCAACATCGGCTCGTTCCTCGCCGTGTTTCCTTTATCTCGTCGGAGGCACTCCAGTCTGTACGTCGATGGGCAAGGCGCTTGCGCTTTTCTAATGTTATCAGCTTTTGGATACCTTTTTTACTGTATTCAATAAACTTAGCAGATCCAATCTTTCTTCTTCTGATAAAGGAACAAGGGGCAGGCGTACGGAGCCCACGTCAAACCCTGCAAGCTGCAGGGCCGTTTTGATGGGACCGGGGCTTGGCGCCTTGAAAATTCCTCTCATAAACGGAAGAAGCTTCTGGTGTATGGCAGCTGCTCTTGAGTGGTCACCCCTAAAGAACGATTGAACCATGTCCTGCATCTCTTCCCCGATGACATGGCTGGCAACAGAAACAACTCCCATTCCGCCGATGGAAAGCACCGGCAATGTAAAAGCATCATCGCCGCTGTACAGCATAAAATCATCATCCGTATTGGCTATGATTTTAGTCATGGCGTCCAGGTCGCCGCTCGCTTCTTTGACAGCAACAATATTATCAAGTTTTGACAGTTCAATAACAGTATCAGGCAATAAATTAACCGATGACCTTCCCGGAATATTGTAAAGCATTACAGGCAATTTTGTTGCTCCGGCAATTGCTTCGAAATGTCTAAATAATCCAGTTTGGTTTGGTTTGTTGTAATACGGTGCAACCAGCATAATTGCATCGACCCCAAGCTCTTCAGCCTTTTTTGTCAATTCGATGGATGCATACGTATTGTTGCTGCCTGTACCGGCAATGACTGGAACCCTTCCTGCCGCTTCTTTGGCTACATGCTCAAAAAGAGCCAGCTTTTCCTCAGTCGTCAAAGTAGGCGATTCGCCGGTTGTTCCAGCCACTACAAGAGATTCAGTACCACTATTGATCAAGTGGTTCACAAGTTTAGAAGTTTTTTGGAAATCTATATTTCCTTTATTGTCAAAGGGTGTCACCATTGCCGTTGATACCCTGCCAAATTGAGCCATACACTCACACCTCAATCATATAATTCATATTCAATTTTTTCATTTTGCAATTCAAATACATCATGCAGTGCATTTACTGCATTTTCCAATTCATTTCCTTCAACGAGAACCCAGATCGTTGTATGGCTGTCAGCCGATTGAAGGATCCGGATTTCTTTTTCGGCCAGGGCGGTTACAATTTTTGCTGTAACACCCGGCACCCCTGTGATGCCTGCACCGACAATTGAAACTTTGGCACATTTAGGCTCCACAACCGGATCGTAGCCTGCCGCATTCAATTCGGCAACAGCCCGCTCGACAGTATCTTCAGGGATTGTATAAACTACCCCCGTTGGTGAAATATTGATAAAGTCCACGCTGATATTTGCGTTGGCCATTGCTTTAAAGACTTCAGACTGAAAGTTATACTGTCCTTTTTTGGCCGTTACCTTAATCTGGGAAATATTCTCCAGATAAGCGATCCCTGTCACTAACTGGTCACGCACTTCGGGCTGTTCAATTTTCCTATCCAGTGTTGTAACAAGTGTGCCGGGAGAATCGGAATAAGTCGATCTGATTCTAAGGGGAATTTTGGCTTGCATGGCGATTTCGACCGCACGGGGATGAATGACTTTTGCACCCTGATATGCCATGTTACACACTTCATCATATGTGACAACCGGAAGCGGCCGCGCCTTTTTAACAATGCGCGGATCGGCGGTCATCATTCCTTCCACGTCGGTAAATATGTCAATGAATTCCGCATTCAAAGCTGCTCCAAGGGCTGCTGCCGAAGTATCGCTTCCTCCGCGGCCGATCGTTGTGACATCACCGTTTTCTGCAGCTCCCTGGAAGCCCGCTACGACGACAACATCATATTTTTTCAATTCCTCTTTGAGCCGTTCACAGTTCATTTTTAAAATCTTGGCGTTTGTGAAATCAGAATTCGTGAGAAATCCCGCCTGCGCACCTGACATCGCAGTCGCTCTAATGCCTTTCTCATTCAACATATGCGTAAAAACGACACTTGAGATTGTCTCGCCGCACGATACCAGCATATCTTTTTCCCTGCCGGTAAGGGTTGTTTTTTTATCTCCGATCAAGCCCAATAAAGTATCCGTTGCATATGGGTCGCCTTTCCTCCCCATCGCCGATACGACCACAACTACCTTATTGCCGTTGTCAAGAGCTTTTTGTATATGTCTTTTTGCATGAGCACGTGTTTCACTATTTTTTACGGATGTTCCGCCAAATTTCTGAACAACAACTTTCATTCTAACACCCCGATTTGAAATTTAACTGTGCTGCGGCGTTGATACCATGCCTAATTTGACCAGACTCTCTGCAATTTGTACAGTGTTCAGAGCTGCTCCTTTAAGAAGATTGTCGGATACGATCCATAGATGGAATCCATTTTTTTCATCCAAATCCCTGCGGATTCTTCCGACGAATACATCATCTTTGCCCGCCGCCATAGCCGGCATCGGATAGATTTGCCCGTTCGGATCGTCCTGAACCGTTATACCCGGAGCTTCGGAAAGGACGTGTCTAATATCCTCAACATTTACATCATTTTGTCCAATTTCCACATAGACCGATTCGGAATGTCCCGTTTCAACCGGAAGCCGTACACAAGTTGCTGCTACTTTCAAAGATGGCAGATTCATGATTTTTTTCGTTTCATTAATCATTTTCATCTCTTCCAATGTATAGCCGTTGTCAGAGAATTGGTCGATTTGCGGAATAGCATTAAAAGCGATCTGATAATGTTTATCTGCTCCACCCACCGGCAAAATTTCCGGTTTGATCTCTTCCTCTTCAATAATGGATTTTGTTTGATTGTTCAACTCTGCAATCGCTTGGGCGCCCGCACCGGACACTGCCTGATAAGTAGAAACGATTACTTTGTTTAATCCGAAGGCTTTTCTGATCGGCTCGAGGGCTGCAACCATTTGAATGGTTGAACAGTTCGGATTGGCGATAAGTCCTTTATGCTCCCTTACGGCTGACTCATTCACTTCCGGCACAACCAGCGGAACTTCGGGATCCATGCGGAATGCACTTGTATTATCTATCACGATTGCCCCACGCTTAACTGCTTCGGGTGCGAATTTTTTTGATACGCTTCCTCCCGCACTGAACAGGGCAATGTCTACTCCTTCAAAAGATTCTGGAACGGCTTCTTCAACCGTGAGGGTTTCCCCTTTAAACTGAATTTTTTTGCCTGCTGAACGTGCTGATGATAGCGGCGTTAACTTTCGAATTGGAAAGTCCCTTCTCTCCAAAGTTTTCAATATTTGCTGTCCCACTGCTCCAGTCGCACCCATGACGGCGACATGATAACCTGTAGTTTTTTCCATCTGAAAGACTCTCCTCCTAATCCCGACATACCTACATTAAACTCATAAGGATTCATTCAATAATTATCATTTTAACACATTTTACTCAGCTATCGAAATCATTTTCTTCAAAATATTGAATTGGCGGGAAAAGAAAGACTTTCCACCCTTCTTTTCCCGTCATCATTTCACGAAAAGTCCCTGAACCTTTCAATAATCACCGGCTGTATCTGGTAGCCATTGATGGCTGCTTCCACGGCAGCAGGAAGCATTTCCATACGGGCAACCATGGAAGTCGGCTTTCTTTCCGGATCGTCCTGTCCGTATGGAATAAAGTATATATTCTTGGCTGCCATGAGCCTCATCAGATTCACGCCATTCAATCCGAGGGCGTCATTGGTGGAGATTCCCAAAACTACAGGCTTTCTGTTCCTCAAGGTGGCCTTAGCTGCCATTAAAACAGGAGAGTCAGTCAACGCGTTGGCGAACTTGCTCATTGAATTTCCTGTCAACGGTGCAATTACCATGCAGTCAAGCGGCTCTTTAGGCCCAAGCGGCTCGGCATCGACAATCGAATCAATGACTTTCCTTCCTGCCGCCTGTTCTATTCTTGCAACCCAATCATCGCTCTCCCCAAATTTCGTATCCGTACTTTTAACTGTATAAGTCACTACAGGAACGACTTCTGCCCCAACAGCCGCCAGCTTTTCAATTTCCGGTATGACAGCATCATACGTACAATGCGATCCGGTTAAACCGAAACCGATCCGCTTGCCTTTTAAACCCATTTTTTATTTCCCCTTTCGGCTTTCCAGCTCTTCTCTCAACAATTGCGATAGAACATTCGCCAAAATTTGTCCCGCTGTTTTAGGTGCAACAATTCCCGGTAATCCGGGTGCAAGAAGTGCTTTGATGCCGCGCTTCTCCGCATAGCGGAAATCTGTTCCGCCAGGCTTGGAAGCCAAATCGATGATTAAGGTATGTGACGGCATTTGGGCGATGACTGCGGCGTTGACTATTGGATAAGGTACAGTATTAATACAAATATCAATATCTTTCACTTCATTTCTCAAATCGTTCAAATGAAATGGCTGCAATCCCATTTCAGTTATCCTGGCAATATGCTCGCTTTTTCTTGCCCCCACTTTCACTTTGGCTCCCAGCAATGAAAAGCTCCGGGCAACACTCATTCCAACTCTCCCCAGCCCCAATACGGCGATGGATGACTGATGGATGGTTATGTCCGTATTTTGTATGGCCATCATAATGGTTCCTTCAACGGTAGGGATCGAATTATAAATGGCCACATCGTCTCTTTCAAACAGATTGACCAGCTTCCGTTTTGACTTTTTTATGATGTCATCCAGGTACCCGTTGCTGATCCCTGAATATACGGTGCAATGAGATGGCGTCTGATGAAGGATTTTCTCTGTTAAAACAATTTTTTCACTTGAGAATATCGTTTCCACTTCCCCTTCCAGGCTCGTTCCGGGTACAGGTAAAATGATCGCGTCTATATGCGAAAAATTAATGTCATGAAGCTTTTCTTTCACAGCTCCGGAAAAAGGCTGTTCCAGCTGTTCAAATCCGGCAAGGTATAATTTTGCATCCAGCTCTGTCAACTTTCTAACGATTTCCAATTGCCTTGCATCTCCGCCCATGACAACTATCTGCATATCCGTCAACATCAAAGTTCCATCACCTTCTTTCGCTCATGCTGTACCCCTCTCCAACCTTATTGTATGATGGCACAAAAAATAGAGTGCTTGGACGGTTTCCAGCACTCTGATAGAAAAGCGGAAGACAGCCGGTTTAGGGCGGCGGCCATCTTATTTTTCATTCAATTTTAGGAACTTCCAAAATGATCATGTCTGTCCCGATGGTTCTAATATTTCTCCACGGCACCCTGATTTCCCCGCCATTTTTCCTGATCCATTTTCCGGTTGGAATGATCAGGTGATTAATTTCACCTGTACTGGTGTTAATCTCAAGATCTGTCTGTCCAAGAACCCCCATTCTCTCCGCTTTTTTAAAGTCAACGAGTTCTTTGCCACCCAGCTCGCTTAATCGCATAATGCGCCTCCTTATTCATCCACTCCCTTTGTAATATATATAGCCTGTTTCCGATTTTTAGAATGGAAAAACCCCTTTTTTAAAAGGGGCTCCATTAACTGCTTGGCTGCAATAATAATTTTTCTTCAGGACTGATCAGGGCAAGCGTATATTGATCGGTGAAAATCCGGTTTGCCATATCGTTTACGCTTTGAATGCTGACACGGTCAATTTCATTCACGATTTCATCCAAAGTTCTGTGGCGTTTCAGCAGCAATTCATTTTTCCCGTTTCTGCTCATCCTGCTGTTTGTACTTTCAAGTCCGAGCATTAAGTTTCCTTTTAACTGCTCTTTGCTATTCATCAACTCTTTCTCGGTGATTCCGTTCCTTTTCAATTCGCCGAGCGTATAGTTAATTGTCCCGAAAAGGTCGTCAATCTGATTGGCCCCCGTACCTCCGTATATAGTGACAATTCCGCTGTCTTTATACGAAGAATGGTAGGAAAATACTGAATAGGCGAGCCCTTTTTCTTCCCGCACTTCTTGAAAGAGGCGGGATGACATGCTTCCGCCAAAAATATTATTCATGACAATCAAACTGTATATATCGGGATCGCCGATGGGCAGCCCTTCAAATCCGATACACAAATGGGCCTGCTCCGTATCCTTCTGCCTCGTGACATGGTTCGCCTTAAAGACGGGCTTGGATTCGGTTTTCCGCCCCCCTTTTCTTTCGAATGATCCAAAAAGGCGCTCTACTTCTTTTGTAAAAGATTCGTCAATATTTCCAGCAATGGATATTACTATCTTTTCCGGTGTATACATCTCTTCTACATAGGCCCTTAATTTGTCGCCTGTGAATGTAAACAACGTCTGTTCTGTTCCCAGGATCGGATACCCTAGGGGATGATTATCGAATGCCGCTTTGCTGAGAAGATCATGGACGATGTCATCCGGAGTATCTTCGTACATTTTGATCTCTTCACTAACGACATTCTTCTCTTTATTCAGCTCTTCCTCCGCAAATACGGAATTGAAAAACATGTCAGCAAGTGTTTCCAGCGCGTACTGTGAATGGTTGTCCAGCACCTTGGCATAATAGCAAGTATATTCTTTTGAGGTAAAGGCATTGACCTGGCCGCCGATTGAATCGAATGCTTCGGCAAGCTCTTTTGCATTTCTTGTAGCTGTTCCTTTAAAAAACATATGCTCAAGAAAATGGGAGATGCCGTTGTTACCAGGCAATTCATCACGCGATCCTGTCCCCACCCATATGCCGATGGCAACAGAACGGACAGAAGGTATGTTCTCTAGTACGACTCTTACTCCGTTTTGGCAAGTATATTTTTTTATCACTGCAGTTCCTCCTGTTCATGATGTATAAAGAATAGCGGAGGGCGGTCGCTCAGGGGCGACAAGCGCTAAGGAAAAAGCAGTGAAGGTGCTTTTTACCTTCATTGATATTTCCTTAGCGGCCTCGAGCCCCTGCCGCCCGAATCTGGATAATTAGAAAAGCGCAAGGCGCCTGTCCATCAACGTACAGACGCGTCCGGCGCTTATTTATCCATTTGTTGATCTATTTTTATGATGTGTTCTTCATCCATCAACTTTGTGACTGTACCGATCCTTAAGCTCCTATCTTTGATCTGCTTTATCAGACTGTCAAGCGCTTTCGAGGTAGGATCGGTCGGATGCATTAAAATCATTGCCCCAGGGTGGACCTTTGTCATTACACGATCTATGATCGTTTCCGGTGAAGGCTTTTCCCAGTCAATCGTGTCTACCGTCCACATGACTGTCTTCATGTCCAACTCATTCGCAATAAGAACAGTATGATCGCGGAAGCCGCCGCTGGGCGGCCCGAACCAAACAGGCTTCTCACCCGTAGTAGCCTCTATGATTTCATTTGTCTTCAATAACTCTTCCCGTGTTTTTGCTTCCCCGAGCGTTTCCATTTTTGGATGGCTGTATGAATGGTTCCCCACTTCATGTCCGTCAGCGGCGATCATCTTCGCCAGATCAGGATTTTCCTTCACCCAACGGCCTTCCAAAAAAAATGTTGCCTGAACGTTATGCTTTTTCAGCGTTTCCAGCATTTGGGGCAAATATTCATTTCCCCAGGCAACATTGATCAAAAAGCTGACCATCGGCTTTTCCGGATGTCCCCTGTATATGGGTGACGGAGGCAAATCATCTAAATGAACCTTGGGGGGAATTTGTTTGAAAACAATCTTACGGGCATCAAAGGTTTCGCCTTGCATTTTTTTATAGGAAGCCTTGATATCCACTTTAACTCCATTATACCCCGGCATCGCTTTCCAAACCCTGTCTATTTTGGCATCCTGAGGGGGCGCGTCATATTTTTCCGCGGCACGGGCAATCTGCTCATATAATGCATCCTGACTGGAATCAACCGGATGCGAATCTTCTACTAACCCATTTAAATAGACCGTTGTATAGGGATTATTGACAATCAATATTGCTAGGATAGCAATAAGAGCCAATCCTGGCAAGTGTTTTGTATTCATCACGCCCATTTCCTCCTTCAACCCAATTTTATGAGGACAATGGACAAGGTAGAACATTTAAAAAAAGCCAGGATTACCTGGCTTTTTTTCACTCTTTTTCTTGATTCTGTTTTTCTTTCTGTTCTTTAAGGACAGCTTTTCGGGAAAGATTCACTCTTCCCTGATTATCAATCTCCACTACTTTTACAAAGATTTCGTCTCCAATGGAAACAACATCCTCAACTTTGTTGACCCTTTCCTCGGCCAATTGTGATATATGGACAAGGCCGTCTTTGCCAGGGAAAATTTCCACAAAAGCGCCGAATTTTTCAATTCGCTTCACTTTTCCAAGGTACATTTGTCCAGCCTCTACTTCCCTGACGAGGTCTTCTATGATCTTCTTTGCCTTTTCATTCATTTGCTCGTCGGCAGATGCGATAAACACTGTTCCATCTTGTTCAATGTCGATTTTCACGCCGGTTTCTTCAATAATTTTATTGATCTGCTTGCCGCTCGGCCCAATGACATCCCTGATTTTATCAGGATTGATATGGAGCGTAAGAATTTTCGGCGCATATGGTGAGAGATGTTCTCTCGGTTCGGAAATAGCGGCATTCATTTTCTCAAGAATATGCATCCGGCCTTCTTTTGCCTGATGGAGAGCCTCCTCCAAAATTTCACGCGACAAGCCTTCTATTTTAATGTCCATTTGAAGAGCGGTAACTCCTTTGGCCGTTCCGGCCACCTTGAAGTCCATGTCTCCCAAATGGTCTTCCATGCCCTGGATGTCAGTCAATATTGTATAATGTTCTCCGGATTTAACCAATCCCATTGCAATACCCGCAACAGGGGCTTTAATAGGAACGCCTGCATCCATCATGGCAAGCGAGCTTGCACAAATACTTGCCTGTGAAGTTGAGCCATTGGATTCCAACACTTCAGAGACGAGACGGATCGTATACGGAAAATCGGCTTCACTTGGAATTACAGGCTCCAAGGCCCGTTCCCCAAGGGCGCCGTGGCCGATCTCCCTGCGTCCTGGTCCCCGGATGGGACCTGTTTCACCCACGCTGAAATGAGGAAAATTATAGTGATGCATGAACCTTTTGGACTCTTCAATTCCAAGGCCGTCCAAAATCTGAACATCCCCAAGAGCACCAAGTGTACAAACACTGAATGCCTGAGTCTGGCCTCTTGTAAATAATCCGGACCCGTGCGTTCTTCCCAACAGATGAACTTCTGTATGGATAGGCCGGATTTCATCGGGCCTCCGTCCATCCGGACGGATCTTTTCAACAGTGATCAAACGGCGTACTTCTTCTTTAACAAGCTTATCCAAAACTTGCTTCACTTGTTTGATCAACTCTTCATTTTCTCCATCTTCCCGCTCAGAAAAGCTTTCAATAACCTTGTTCTTGACTTCCTGGATGGCATCTTCACGTGCATGTTTTTCCTCTACCTGGATCGCAGCAATAAGCGACTGCTCGCACATTGACCGGACTTCTTGTTCAATCTCGGAATCAATTTCGTACAATTCGATTTGCCTGTTATCTTTTCCGACCTTTTCTGCAATCTCTTCCTGGAAAGCGATCAGGCGCTTTATTTCCTCATGGCCGTACATAATCGCCTCGAGCATGGTCTCCTCAGAAACCTCTTCTGCTCCCGCCTCGACCATGTTGACTGCATCTTTTGTCCCGGCAACCGTCAAGTCGATATCACTTTGCTCCATTTGTTCAACGTTTGGATTGATGATGAATTCTCCATCCACGCGCCCAACAACGACTCCCGCGATCGGTCCGTCAAACGGAATGTCAGAAACCGACAATGCCAGGGAAGAACCGAACATGGCCGCCATCTCCGGGGAACAATCCTGATCGACACTCATTACAATACTTACAACCTGCACTTCATTTCTGAAACCATCCGGAAACAGCGGGCGGATCGGCCGGTCGATCAGACGGCTTGCCAAAATCGCCTTTTCACTCGGACGTCCTTCCCTTTTAATAAAACCGCCGGGTATTTTGCCCACTGCATATAATCTTTCTTCATAGTTGACAGTCAACGGAAAAAAATCAACGGATTTTGCCTCTTTTGAAGCCGTAGCGGTAGATAATACAGCTGTATCTCCATAACGGATGAGAACCGCTCCGTTTGCCTGTTTTGCAAGCTGGCCGATTTCAACGGTCAATTTCCGTCCGGCCCATTCCATAGAAAAAACTTTTTTCTCATGGTCCATTTTACAACGCCTCTCTTTCATAAACCTGATTGTAAATAATAGGCAGAAAAGCAAAGTTAAAAACGCTCACCTGTTACGCACTGAACATTAGACATAGATATGAACTTGTCCTATCCATGTCCAATGTTCAGTTCGAATATGCGCACTTTCGCCGCATTTTCATATTGAACTTACGTACAGGTGTCTGCCTTTTCATCCTAACAAAAAAGCGGGAATTTATCCCGCTTTTAGTTACAGCATTATCATCTTAACGACGCAGGCCAAGTCTATCGATCAATACACGATAACGTTGAACATCTTTTTCGCGCAGATAAGTCAACAAGTTTCTGCGGCGTCCAACCATTTTCATTAATCCCCGTCTGGAATGATGATCTTTTTTGTGGACGCGGAGATGGCTGTTCAAATTGTTGATTTCTTCTGTCAAAACCGCAATTTGAACTTCCGGTGATCCCGTGTCGCTTTCATGAATTCTGTACTGGCTGATGATTTCGTTTTTACGTTCTTGCGTAATGGACATTTGTCCAACACCTCCTGTTTTTCATCCCCGGTTACCGAGCAGGCGTTGGTGAATCGCACTGCCAAGCAACGGTTCTTGATACTGTTATAGGATACAACTTTGCTATGGAAAAATCAAGTTATTTTGGATCCCCCTGAAAAAATCTCTCCGCAGTCTGCTTATCCTTTAAAATTTGTTCTTTTAGTTGGTCCAAATGATCAAACTTTTGTTCATCCCTGATTCTTAGGCGCCATTCTATTGTCACTTCTTCACCATAGATTGAGCGGTCAAAATGCAATAAATGAATTTCAATCGACAGTCCCACTTTCCCCGGTTCATGGAATGTAGGTTTGTAGCCCACATTGCACACCCCATTTTCCCATCGATTGTTCACAAGCATCCGGACTGCATAAACACCTTCTCTTGGTACGATATAATCATCGTTCAGCCTGATATTGGCTGTGGGAAAGCCAAGAAGCCTTCCCCGTTTCTCGCCATGGATGACAGTTCCTTTTGTCGTATAATATCTTCCGAGCAGCCCGCAGACCTCTTCAGTCCTGCCTGCCCTTAACAGCTTTCTGATCCGGGTCGAGCTGACTTTCTCATTATATTTCTCAAGTTTGGGCACCGTGATAACCTGAAGCTTTCCCTGCCCATGCTCAAAAATTGTCTCCATTGTACCCTTTCCGTATTTTCCATATGTAAAATCAAACCCGGCCGTCACATACCGCACATTCAAGTCTATCAGATATTGCTGGACAAATTCAGCAGGCTGAAGGCTTGCAAATGCGGATGTGAATCTGACAATCAAGAGATATTCTATGCCTAATTCTGAAATAACTTCTATCTTATCCTCTAACGGAGTGATATATTCAACAGCTTCACCTTCTTGCGACAGAACAACAGAAGGGTGGGGATCAAAGGTCATGACTGCACTTTTTACCCCGTGCTTGTCAGCGTTTTTTTTAGCTGTCTGGATAACGCTCTTATGTCCTTCGTGAACCCCGTCAAAAAAACCAAGAGCTACTGAGAGGGGCGGGAAATCGTTCTTTTGTAAAGAGTGGGGATGCTGGATCATTAATACTTTCAATATATGTCACCTGTTTCATTCGTTTCTTAGCACTTTCACCGGCTTGATCAGCCCGGCTTTTTGCGGATGGGATTGATAAATGGCCCAGGCCCTTCCTTTATATAAGAGGACTGTCTCTTCGTCTGTCCATTGGCCAGGCCTGTCCAAAACAGCGCCATTTTTCACTTTTACCGCTAATTTATCACTAATTTCCATGGAGGGCAAATGTAACAGCCCCGTCTCGAGCGGAAAAATGGCTTCCTGGACTTTTCCTTGGCTTAGAAGGGAATTCAGCTCGTCAAATGTGACACAATCCTCCTTCTTAAATGAAGCGGATGCTGTCCGGATAAGCTCTGACATGTGGGCTGGATATCCGAATTTTTCCCCTATCATGACAGCGAGCGTCCGAATATAGGTGCCTTTGCTGCAATGGACGGAAAATCGAAAAGAGAAAAGTCCGTCACGTAACGATATCGTGTCCTCCAACAGCTTCAAACGGTATATCTTCACTGTCCGGACGGGACGTTCTACCGTAATGCCTGCTCGGGCATATTCATAAAGGCGTTTGCCTTTGACCTTTACAGCAGAATACATCGGAGGGGTTTGCTGAATTTCACCGGTTAAAGATTTCAGGACGCTTTCAATCTCTTCGATCGCAATTTTTTCCTGAACCGGCTTTTCTTCTACTATTTCGCCGGCAGCATCTTCCGTTGTTGTTGAAAAACCGATGGTAATTTCGCCCTCATACTCTTTGCCTGCATCCGTTATATACTCAGCTATTTTGGTGGCCCTGCCGAGACAGATCGGCAATACACCTGTCACATCGGGATCAAGGGTGCCTGTATGCCCGACCTTTTTCATTCCCAAAAGCTTCCTGATCTTATAAACACAGTCATGGGATGTCAATCCTTTTGGCTTCCACAATGGCAGAATCCCTTCCACAGGCTCCTCCTCCTCTTGAAAAAAGGATAGACATGTTTGTCTATCCTAATCTTCATTAATATCTTTTAACAGTTTCTCAATCTTGTTTCCATACTCGATTGATTCGTCAAATTCAAAAGTGATTTCCGGTGTTTTTCGCAGTCTGATCCTATGGCCGATCTCCGACCGGATAAACCCGGTTGCCTTCGTCAGGCCTTTCAGTGTATCTTCTTTCTCCTGGTCACTGCCAAGAACTGAAATATAGACTGTAGCCTGTTGAAGGTCCCCTGTCACTTCCACGTCGGTAACAGTGACAAAGCCGACTCTTGGATCTTTGATCTTCCGGGAAATGATCTCACCCAGTTCTTTTTTCATTTGTTCACCGACGCGATGGGCTCGTAAACTCATGTATAACACCTCACATTACAGCCACTCAAAATGGGTTGCCCCGATTCGTTCCCATTCAGGGAACGAATCCAGGAATTCAATTGCCGCTTCCAGTTCACGTTCAGCTCTTTTCCTCGCTGATGCAACAGTGGCGATGGCGATGCCTGCACGCTGCCAAATGTCCTGATGCCCAACCTCGGCAATGGAGACATTATATTTTTGCTTTGTCCTTGTCAGGATCCGCTTTACTACTGAGCGTTTATCTTTTAGAGATCGGGCATTATATATCCGGAATTCACATTCAGCAAAACCGATCAAGCACGCTCAACCTCTTGCATCAAGAAGGCTTCGATGACGTCCCCTTCCTTTACGTCATTGAAATTTTTGATCGTGATGCCGCATTCGTATCCCTGGCTCACTTCTTTAACGTCATCCTTGAACCGTTTTAAATCGTCGATTTCACCCTCATAGATGACAATCCCATCTCTGATCAGGCGAACGCCACTGTCACGGGTAATTTTTCCATCCGTTACATAAGAACCGGCAATCGTTCCAATTCTGGATACCTTGAAGGTTTGCCGGACTTCAGCCTGGCCGATGACTTTTTCTTCGTATTCAGGATCCAGCATGCCTTTCATAGCCGCTTCGATCTCTTCGATCGCCTTGTAAATGATGCGGTGAAGCCGGATATCCACACCTTCCGAATCCGCAGCCCGTTTGGCGTTCACATCAGGACGGACATTAAAGCCGATGACAATCGCATTGGAAGCTGCCGCCAGCGTGATATCCGATTCATTGATGGCTCCGACGCCTGCGTGGATAATCTTGATGTTGACGCCATCCACATCGATTTTCCTCAATGATGCGGCAAGTGCCTCCGCAGAACCTTGGACATCCGCTTTAATGATTACATTGAGCTCTTTCATTTCACCCTGTTTCATCTGCTCAAAAAGCGTATCCAGGCTTACACGGGAGCTTTCGTTTCTTTGGGCTTGCAGCGCCTGTTGGGCACGTGATTCCCCGACTTGGCGGGCCGTCTTTTCATCTTGGAATACGACAAAACGGTCCCCTGCCTGAGGCACATCGCTCAGGCCTGTAATTTCAACCGGGGTTGAAGGCGCCGCTTCTTTGACACGCCGTCCGATATCATTCACCATGGCACGGACACGGCCGAATGTGTTGCCGGCAACGATCGGATCTCCCACATTCAAGGTGCCGTCCTGGACAAGCAATGTTGCGACCGGACCGCGTCCTTTATCAAGCTGGGCTTCAATGACCGTTCCCAATGCAGTCCTTTTCGGATTTGCTTTGAGTTCTTCCACTTCACTTACAAGAAGGACCATTTCGAGCAAGCTGTCTATGCCTTCCCCTTGAAGAGCGGAAATTGGCACAAAAATAGTGTCCCCGCCCCAGTCTTCCGGGACAAGTCCGTGTTCTGTCAATTCCTGCATCACACGATCAGGGTTCGCTGTCGGCTTATCGATCTTGTTGACAGCCACGATGATTGGCACTTCAGCTGCTTTTGCATGGTTGATCGCCTCTATTGTTTGCGGCATGACCCCGTCGTCGGCTGCTACGACCAAAATCGTAATATCCGTTACTTTGGCTCCCCTTGCCCGCATTGTTGTAAACGCGGCGTGTCCCGGAGTATCCAGGAATGTAATTTTTTTACCGTTTGCTTCAATCTGATAAGCCCCGATATGCTGCGTGATTCCGCCGGCTTCTCCCGCTGTGACCTTTGTGTTTCTCAATGAATCAAGGAGTGTCGTTTTACCATGGTCAACATGTCCCATAATTGTAACAACAGCTGGTCTTTCCACCAGATCCGCCCCATTGTTCCCCTCTTCGAAATACACTTCAAGGTCGGTCTTATCGATTTGAATCTCTTCTTCAACCTCTACACCATATTCAGCACAGATAAGCTCAATGGCATCCTTATCCAATTCCTGGTTGATCGTTGCAATAACACCAAGCATAAAGAGCTTTTTAATGATTTCGGAAGGTTCCCTGTGAATCTTCTTGGCAAGTTCAGCTACAGTCAAAGATTCGGTAAAAGTGATTTTTTTCGGCAATTCTTTTTGCTTTGGCGGTGCAGGCTGGTGCTGCTGCTGTTTCTGGCGCTGACGGTTTTGATTCTGCTTGCGGTTGCGGCCCGGCCCCTTATTTCCTCCCCGCTGATTTCCTTTCGAATTGGGCTTATGATGCCCGCCGTCGTTTTTTTTATGATTGCGGCCGTTCCTTTGGCCCTGATCTCCCTGTTGCCTGTTTTGCTGCTGTTCCGATCCGCTCTTGCGCCGGTCGCCCCGCTGTTCTCCACTCTGTCCCGCTCTGGATTGCGGACGTCCCTGCTGTTCTCCGCTTTGTCCCGCTCTGGACTGCGGACGTCCCTGCTGCCCTCCGCTCTGTCCCGCTCTGGGCTGTGGCCGTCCCTGCTGTCCGCTTTGTCTTTGCTGCACTCTTCTCTGGGAGCCTCCTTTTCCACCGCTGTTTCTGTTAAAAACAGAATCCAGTTTTCCGATTGCCTGGCCGTCAATAGCCGACATATGGTTAGTAACTTCTATATTCATGCTTTTCAGCTTTTCTATCACTTCCTTGCTGGAAGTATTATGTTTTTTTGCATATTCATATACTCTCATTTTACTCATATGTTCACCCCCGGGTTTAATCATAAAACAATGTTGCCAACTTTTTCGCAAATCCGGCCTCAACAACAGCAACCGCAACTCTTGCATCTTTGCCGATTGCCTGGCCGAGCATTTCCCTCGTCTCCGCAAAGACGACAGGAACATCATAATACCGGCATTTATCCTGAACTTTTTTGGATGTATTATTGGAGGCATCTTTGGCCAGTATCACCAGCTTTGCCCTGCCGCTTCTGATTTCTTTGATGACCAATTCCTCGCCGGAAACCGCCTTGCGCGCCCGGTTGGCCAAGCCAAGCAATGACATCCACTTTTCATTTTTCATTTATTGTCACCATCAACCAGGGATAGCAGCTCATCATATATTTCATCTTTTATTTCTGCCTGCAGATGGCTGGCAAGCACTTTTTTACTTTTGGCCGTCAAAATGACGTCTTTATCTTTGGAAAGATAAGCACCCCGTCCGGATTTTTTGCCGGTCAAATCTACGGAAACCTCCCCTTCCTTGGAGCGGACAATCCGGATCATCTCTTTTTTTGGCTTCATCTCTCCAGTAGCAACACATTTTCTCATAGGTATTTTTCTTTGCTTTGCCATCTTCCTCACCCCTATTCGATTTCTTCGTCCACCAAATCGAATGATTCGTCCAATTCTTCTTCCTCAAAATCAAGGACTTCTTCTCTTGGATAAATTCCGGATTCACGGGCGTCCGTTTCACTCTTGATGTCTATTTTCCATCCTGTCAATTTCGCGGCAAGGCGGGCGTTTTGTCCGCGTTTTCCGATAGCAAGCGAAAGCTGATAATCCGGAACAATCACTGTCGTCGCTTTGTCCTCATCGTCCACAATGACATCCAGCACCTTTGAGGGGCTTAATGCATTTGCCACAAATTCGACTGGATCCGAAGACCATTCAACAATGTCAATCTTTTCACCTTTCAATTCATCAACAATGGCCTGGACCCTCGATCCTTTAGGGCCGACACATGCGCCTACAGGATCAATATCATCATAGTCTGTCGCCACGGAGATCTTTGAACGGTCCCCCGCTTCCCTTGCAACCGACTTTATTTCAACAGTCCCATCGTATATTTCCGGCACTTCGATTTCAAACAGGCGCTTGAGCAGTCCCGGATGCGTCCTTGAAACAAAGATCTGCGGGCCTTTCGTTGTCTTTTCCACTTTTGTCAAATAGACTTTGATCCGGTCGTGAGGCTTATACGTTTCATTGGACATTTGCTCGCTTTGCGGAAGCAGCGCTTCGATTTTTCCAAGGCTTACATATATGAAACGGGGATCCTGGCGCTGAACAATACCTGTCATGATATCATCCTCGCGATCCACAAATTCGGAATAGATAATCCCCCGTTCCGCTTCCCGCACGCGCTGTGTGACAACCTGTTTGGCTGTCTGGGCTGCAATTCTGCCAAATTCCTTCGGTGTCACTTCAAGCTCCACCATATCGCCCGGCTCATAAGATGGATTAATGCTTCTGGCTTCATCCAGAGAGATTTCAAGCCTGGAATCAAATACTTCATCGACCACTTCTTTTCTGGCAAAAACCCTCATTGTACCTGTTTCCAAGTTCATGTCGACGCGTACATTCTGCGCCTGGTTAAAGTTTCTTTTATAAGCGGAAACCAAGGCAGCTTCGATGGCCTCAATCAGGACTTCCCGGGAAATTCCTTTTTCTTTTTCCAAAACAACTAGAGCATCCATTAGTTCTGAGCTCATGAACATGTTCTCCCCTTTTCACTTTTGTTCGGCTGTTTAAAAAACGACGGCTAAACGGGCTTTTGCCACTTTTTCAAATGGAATTTCGTATGTTTTCGTCCGGGTTTTTATGTTGACGTCGATCTTTAAAGCTTCGCCATTAAATTCAGTCAGTTTGCCTTCAAATTCTTTTTCTCCATCAATTGGTTCATATGTTTTAACATTCACCTGTTTTCCAACAGCTTTCATAAAATCTTCCGCCTTTTTCAAAGGCCTTTCTGCCCCTGGAGACGATACTTCCAGGAAGTAATTGTGAGGTATGGGATCCAATTCATCGAGCTTTTCGCCAAGCTTTTCGCTGACAAGGCCGCATTCCTCTATGTCCACACCGTTCTCCTTATCAATGAAGAGGCGGAGAAACCAATTTTTCCCTTCTTTGACATATTCGATATCAACCAGTTCAAGCTGCATTTCTTCCAGAATCGGAGCCGCCAGTTCCTCAACCATGTCTGTTACTTTACTCATAAAAACCTCCATAATATAGAGTTTCTATTTGTTTTTGCGTATATTTATCTGCAAATAAGAAAAGTGCAAGGCGCCTGTTCATCGGCGAAAAGCACAAGGCGAATTGCGAGGAGGCAGTTCCACAGCCACCACAGCAATTTGACTTGTGTCCTCGAGCCGATGGCGCCTGAAGCTAGACTAAACACTTACCAATTTAAGTGAAAACATAGTCTAATTTTAATTTCTTTTCTTACAATACGAAAGAGTGGGGGGCACCCACTCTTTTTGCGCAGAGTCTATTCATAGTATTTCCAATAAAAATATACCATAATCATGTATTGTTTGCAAATAATCGGCTGAAACCAGGCAGTCCTTGCAAAAAATCTTAAAAGAGGGACAGCTGATTTTGTTCAGGAAGTGATTCCAGACAACCTTGCTGGTCCAAGTATTCAATAATTGTCTTGGATACTTTTCCCCGTTTCTGAAGGTCTTCCTTCGAAAGGAATTCACCTTCTTCGCGCGCTTTTACGATATTGATTGCAGCATTTGTACCCAGTCCGGGAATTGCATTGAATGGCGGAATCAGCGTATCCCCGTCAATGATGAATTCCGAGGCGCTTGACCGATAAAGATCGACCCGCTGGAATTTGAATTTTCGTTCGCACATTTCGAGGGCAATTTCCAAAACCGTCAGCAGGCTCTTTTCTTTCGCTGTGGCCTCAAGCCCTTTGGCATTGATCTCTTCTATTTTGGACCTGATTGCCTGCGAACCGCGCACCATTGCTTCAAGGTCAAAATCTTCCGCTCTCACAGTAAAATATGCTGCATAATAAAGAAGCGGATGATGGACTTTGAAATAGGCGATTCTCACTGCCATCAACACATACGCTGTAGCATGGGCTTTCGGGAACATATATTTGATTTTTTTACATGAATCAATATACCATTCCGGCACATTGCATTTCCGCATTTCTTCTTCCCACTCAGGTGTCAGCCCTTTCCCTTTCCTGACCGACTCCATGATTTTAAAAGCAAGTGACGGCTCGAGGCCTTGGTAAATAAGGTATACCATAATATCATCCCGGCACCCGATCACTTCGGAAAGGGTACATGTACCGGATCGGATGAGCTCCTGTGCGTTTCCGAGCCATACGTCTGTGCCGTGTGAAAGTCCTGAAATCTGAACAAGCTCGGAAAAAGTGGTCGGCATCGTATCTTCAAGCATTTGCCTGACAAAGCGAGTGCCAAATTCCGGTATTCCCAGCGTTCCTGTTTTACACATGATCTGCTCTTCAGTCACGCCCAGAGACTCCGTGCCACTGAAAATCTTCATTACTTCCGGGTCATCTATCGGAATGGTCTTGGGGTCTATGCCGCTGAGCTCTTGGAGCAGACGGATCACCGTGGGATCATCGTGACCGAGAATATCCAATTTTAATAGATTGCTGTCAATGGAGTGGAAATCAAAATGTGTCGTTCTCCAATTGGACCCGGTATCATCAGCCGGGTACTGGATCGGGCAGAAATCGAATATTTCCATATCCGACGGTACAACGATGATTCCTCCCGGGTGCTGCCCCGTTGTTCTTTTTACACCGGTACACCCTTGGACGAGCCTTTCGACTTCCGCATTCCGCAGCATTAAGTTATTATCCTGCTCATAGCCCCTTACATAGCCGTAAGCTGTTTTTTCTGCCACTGTTCCGATTGTACCCGCACGATATACATAGTCTTCCCCGAACAGTTCCTTTGTATAATTATGGGCATGCGGCTGATAATCGCCGGAAAAGTTCAAATCGATATCCGGTACCTTGTCCCCTTTAAACCCAAGGAACGTTTCAAACGGTATGTCGTGTCCGTCTTTTTTATATTTTGCTCCGCATTTTTCGCAAGATTTATCCGGAAGGTCAAATCCGGAACCGACCGATCCGTCATCAAAGAATTCCGAGTGCTTACATTCCGGGCAGACGTAATGCGGCGGAAGCGGATTGACTTCCGTAATTTCTGTCATGGTGGCCACCAGGGATGAACCGACAGATCCCCTTGAGCCTACCAAATAACCGTCCACCAATGATTTTTTTACAAGTTTATGAGAAATGAGATAGATAACGGCAAATCCATGGCCGATGATGCTTGCCAGTTCCTTTTCAAGCCTTGCCTCCACAATTTCCGGAAGCTCTTCGCCATAAATCGACCTGGCCATTTCATAACTCATCGACCTGATTTCCTCATCCGCGCCGTCAATTTTCGGCGTATACAGGTCATCTTTGATCGGTTTGACATCTTCGATTTTGTCCGCAATCAAGTTCGAATTGGTTACGACGACTTCATACGCCTTTTCTTCGCCCAGAAAAGAAAATTCAGCAAGCATTTCATCCGTCGTCCGGAAATGCACCTCCGGCAGGTTATACCTGTTCATCGGATTTGCCCCGCCTTGGGACCTGACCAATATTTCCCTGTAGACCTTGTCCTCTTTGTTCAGATAGTGGACATTTCCGGTCGCGACAACAGGCAGGTTGAGCGCTTCTCCCATACTTACAATATTTTTGATTATATCTTCGAGATCTCTATCATCCCTTACAAGCTCCATTTCGATAAGCGGTGCGTAGACTGGTTTCGGATGGATTTCAAGGTAATCGTAAAAGCCTGCCGCCTTCTCCGCTTCTGCGCGTCCTTTTTGCATCATGGCTTCGAAAACTTCCCCTTTATCGCAGCCGGAGCCGACAAGGATGCCTTCCCTGTATTTTTCCAATAAGGAGCGCGGGATGCGCGGAACTCTATAAAAGTAGTTTAAATGGGAATATGAAACAAGCTTATAAAGATTTTTCAATCCGGCATCATTTTGTGCAAGCAACGTACAATGGGAAGGCCTTGACCGCTTATATGAATCTCCCTGTCCCATATTATCATTCAGCTGATCGTGGTAAAGAATATCTTTTTGCCTGGCGTCAGCCAGCAGCTTCAAAAATATCTTACCGGTTGCCTCTGCGTCATATATGGCCCTGTGATGCTGGACGAGCTCGATATCGAACCTTTTGGCCAATGTATTCAGGCGGTGATTTTTGAATTCAGGGTACAGGAACCTGGCAAGTTCCAATGTATCGATAACGGGATTTTCCACCTTCGGTAACCCTGCCCGCTGATTGCCGGCATTTAAAAAGCCTATATCGAATGAAGCATTGTGAGCAACGAGGATTCCATCCTCCGCCCATTTATGAAAATCATGGAGGACCTCCTCGATTTCCGGCGCATTTTCGACCATGTCATCCGTTATGCCTGTCAATTCAATCGTTGTGGCAGACAGAGGGTGATGCGGGTTTGCGAATCTTTCGAAACGGCCGACCTCTTCTCCCCCCCGTATTTTTACAGCAGCCAATTCTATGATTTTATCATAGATTGCCGAAAGGCCTGTCGTTTCTACGTCAAACACAATATATGTATCATCTTCCAAAAGCCGGTGTGCACTGTTATAGGCAATCGGAACACCGTCGTCAACCAGATTGGCCTCCAGGCCATACAGGATTTTTATATCATTCTTCTTTCCTGCACTGTATGCTTCGGGAAATGATTGCACAACTGCATGATCCGTAAGTGCAACGGCAGTATGCCCCCATTTTTTTGCTTGGGAAACAAAACGGCTTATGGAAGTGACAGCATCCATCTGGCTCATCGGAGAATGCAAATGAAGCTCAACCCGCTTTTTGCCTTCGGCAAGGTCTTTTCTTTCCTTTGCCTTCACTTCATTGATATCCTGGGCCATGATCACAAGTTCCCTGGCAAATGTATCATTTTGTACGCTGCCGCGCACTCTTGCCCACATGCCTTTTTTCAGCTTATTCATCAGGGCAGCGTCATCATGATCTTTTGAGAACATTTTAACGGAGATAGAATCGGTATAATCTGTCATTTTAAAAGTCAGCAGTGTCCGGCCGCTGCGAAGTTCCCTTGTTTCGGCTGAAAAAATATATCCTTCGACTGTAATTCTGCGTTCTTCATCATGGATTTCTTCAAGCTTTTTGATCTCTTCATCGTTTTTTATCGCATATCCGATCATCAAGGGGCCGCTCACTTCACCCCCGCTGCTATTCTCTTTCTCCGCTTCCATCCGTTTCATTTCCGCCAGTGCCTGGCGTGCCCGCTCTTCGTCCTCTTTCCGCTTTTCTTCCATAAATTTCTCATACTCTTCATTGGATTGTCCCTCATCATCGATTTCAGCCAACAGCATCAAAGAAGGAAAGCCGAATTTCAAATATATATCGGAAACGGTCTTTCCGTATTTCTCCTGAAGCGTCCTTGCCTCCATGTCATTTCTGACTTTGACAATAATCTTATTCCCATGGACATCGGGAAGCTGTCCGTCCAAAAGGCCAAAAAGCATCGGGGACATCCCCTCGATCTCTTTCAGACAGTCGCGCCAATAATCGATGACCAGCTCTTTGCTGAAAGTATGATCATTGTAAGATACAGTAAAATCTACATGGGCAATCTGGCTAAAAGCTTGTTGAAGTTTTTGGGAAAATATTGTATAAACGCGGCACGGGAGCAGGCGCTCCAATGAAAAATAAAAATGCCACCTTTTATTTGTTTTATCTACAACGAGTTTTTCAATCCGTCCGGATTCGAAATACTGCATACATTGGTCATCCGTCAAACCGATCTGCTGGAGCAACAGCAGAAAACGTTCTTTATTTTCGGCGGGATTATGCGTCTTGGACGTCATTTGTTCCTCTCCCCCAATTCATTTGCGCTCATGATAAAGGAAGGCACCTTTTTATAAAGGTACCCTTTGCTCTACATTACAATTCTTTGAAAATATCCGTAAGGACATCAAGCAGCTCCTCTGCTTTTACTTCCTGCATTTCGCCGGATTTCCGGATTTTGATTTCCACAATGCCTTCGGCCGCTTTTTTTCCGACTGTCACCCGGACAGGCATGCCAATTAAATCAGAGTCTTTGAATTTGACTCCCGGCCGCTCATTACGGTCATCGAACAATACACTGTATCGATGTTCCCTCAGCTCGGTATACAATTTTTCGGCAAGATCTGTCTGCTCCGCATCCTTCATGTTAACCGGAATCAAATGAATATCATACGGTGCAATACTGGCCGGCCAGATCAGCCCGTTCTCGTCATTAAACTGTTCGGCAACAGCAGAAAGCGTTCGGGAGACGCCTATCCCGTAGCATCCCATGATATAAGGATGAGGTTTTCCGTTTTCATCCAAATACGTTGCTGACATCGCTTCACTGTATGTAGTTCCCAGTTTGAAGATATGTCCGACTTCAATTCCCCGTGCAAACCGGATGATTCCTTTTCCGTCAGGTGATGGGTCACCTTCCTGAATGAATCTTAGATCCGCATACTTTTCAACTGTAAAATCCCTGCCCGGCACGACATTAATGTAGTGGAAATCTTCTTCATTGGCTCCGCATACAGCATTGACCATTGCTTCCACAGCTTTGTCCGCAACAATTTTCATTGTTCCAGGAAGGTTGACCGGCCCAATCGAGCCGAATGAACAGTTCAGCAGCTCCTTAGTCCGTTCTTCGTCTGCAAATTCGACGGATCCGGCATTCAGCGCGTTTTTCACTTTAATGTCATTGATTTCATGATCTCCCCTGACCAGGACCATTACCGGCTCCTCATCCACAATCAGAACAAGCGATTTAATGATATTGGATGATTGTACATTTAAAAATCCAGAAACTTCGGCAATTGTTTTTTGGCCGGGCGTTTCAACTTTTGACAGCTCTTTTTCCGGCTCATCCGGTCTTTCATACACTTGATGAACTTCCGCCATCTCGATGTTTGCTGCGTAAGTTGAGCCATCCGAGTAGGCGATCGTATCCTCGCCGATTTCGGATAAGACCATGAACTCCTGTGTATCCTTTCCGCCTATCGCCCCGGAATCAGCCAAAACAGCCCTAAAATCCAAACCGCATCGCGTAAAAATGTTTGTGTAGGCCTGATACATCTTTTGATAGGCTTCATCCAGGCTTTCCGCCGATGTATGGAATGAATATGCATCTTTCATGATGAATTCCCGCCCGCGTAACAGGCCAAAGCGTGGACGCTTCTCATCCCTGAATTTCGTCTGGATTTGGTACAGTATAATCGGAAGGCGTTTATATGACGGGATGCCGTCACTTACGATACTTGTAATCACTTCCTCATGTGTAGGGCCTAATGCAAAGCTGCGGTCATGGCGGTCTTGCATTCTCATCAATTCATCACCGTATGTATACCAGCGCCCCGAAGACTGCCATAATTCGGCGGGCTGGAGGGCCGGCAGGAGCAGTTCTGCCGCTCCCGCGTTTTCCATTTCTTCCCTTATAATCTGTTCAATATGATCAAGCGCTCTTTTGGCCAGCGGCAAGTATGAATATACACCGCTTGCGATTTGCTTAATAAAACCCGCCCGGAGCAACAGCTGATGGCTTTTGATTTCAGCATCAGACGGCAGCTCGCGGAGCGTTGGGATCAATGTCATGCTTTGCCTCATCACTTGCACCTCTATCTGCATTATTTAATGATAAAAAAACGTTGAATGTCATTCCACGTAACAACAATCATCAAGACCATCAAAAGGGCAAATCCGATAAAATGGACCATTCCTTCTTTTTGGCGGTCAATCGGTTTTCCACGCAATGCCTCCACACCAAAGAACAGGAGTCGTCCGCCGTCAAGCGCCGGTACCGGGAGCAAGTTCATGATTCCCAGGTTGATGCTTAGAAGTGCAGCCCATTTCATTAACAGTAGAACTCCGGATTTCGCCACAGTCTCCGTTGTTTTATAAATTCCGACAGGACCAGCAAGCATATCAATGGAGAACTGCCCTGTAACAAGCTTTCCAAGCAGCCGGAATATCTCAACTGTCCAATGGTACGTTTCGGTGAAACCGTTGACCGCTACGCTTGTAAATGATTTATCGACGGGCGCCTGTACTCCGATCAGGCCAAACTCCTTGCCCTCCGCCACTTCCCTTTTGGGCGTTACCGGAATATCAAGCGTCTTGTCCCCGCGTTCAACTGTAAAAACGAGCTCTTCCCCAGGATGGCTGCGAACAATCTCGGTTATATCTTCAAAGTTCGAAATTTCGGCTCCGTCGATACTTAAAACAACGTCACCTTCCTTAAAGCCCGCTTCGTTTGCCGATCCGTCCGGAAGCAATTTGCCGATAAGCGGATCGTTCACCTGTACACCCTGGATGAATCCCAATGCCGTGAAAATGACAATGGCAAGAACAAAGTTCATCATAGGGCCGGCAAAAATGGTCATCGCCCTCGCACTCAGTTTCTTCGAACCAAACTGGCGGTCCCATGGAGCGATTTGTGTTTCCGTTTGATCCTCGACAATTTTAGCTTTATGCGATAGACGGAATGTTTTTAATGTTTCATCTTCCCCATCTTCGTAACCTTTTATAATTAACTCATGCTCAAGGTCGGCCGATTCCACTTCCACAGCCCGCGCATTGGAAAAACGGTCCTTTCCCTGCAGTATAACTTTCTCAACCAAATCATCATCATTCAAAATGAGAGCTACCCGGTGTCCCGGCTTGATCTCCATCATTTCGGGGTCCTCGCCGGCCATTCTCACGTAGCCGCCAAGGGGAAGTAGACGAATGGTATATAACGTTTCTTTCGTTTTATGGGAAAACACTTTCGGTCCCATCCCGATCGCAAACTCTCTGACCAGTATTCCTGCACGCTTCGCAAAGACAAAGTGTCCGAGTTCATGGAAGAATACCAAAGCGCCAAAAATAATGATAAAAGCGATGACTGTATTCAAAAAAATAACCACCTTTTAAAGGAGTGTATGAACATACCGTCTTGTCTCCCCATCAACTTCCCGAATGGCGGAAAGATCAGGATTATCAATTACATGATGTCTTTCCAACGCTTTTTCAATCAGTTCCTCAATCCGGATAAATGGTATTTTCTGCTCAAGGAAAGCATTCACAGCTGCCTCGTTTGCTGCATTTAATACTGTAGGCATTGTACCTCCACGGCGCCCCGCTTCATATGCGAGATATAGGCACCGATAACGGTCCATGTCCATTTTTTCAAAGTGAAGCTCTCCGATTTCCACAAGGTTCAGCCTTTTTGCCGATTGAAGCGGGAGACGCTCCGGATAGGTAAGAGCGTATTGAATGGGAACTCTCATGTCAGGGGTGCCGAGCTGCGCAATTACACTGCTGTCATGAAATTCGACAAGCGAGTGGATGATGCTTTCCCGGTGCAAAATGACATCTATCTTATCATAAGGCAAGTCAAACAGCCAATGGGCTTCTATTACTTCCAGGCCTTTGTTCATCATTGTAGCAGAGTCAATCGTAATTTTGGAGCCCATTGACCAATTTGGATGATTCAAAGCCTGTTCCAGTGTCACAAACTCCAATTCTTCCCGGGTTAAGTCCCGGAAACTTCCGCCCGATGCGGTGATCAGCAGCCTGGATAAATCCTTCATTTCCTCGCCTTGCAGGCACTGGAATATGGCCGAGTGCTCGCTGTCAACCGGAAGGATATCCACATTTTTCTTCCTTGCCGCTGCCATGACGAGATGTCCGGCTGTCACCAATGTTTCTTTATTGGCAATAGCGATTTTTTTACCGGCTTCTATCGCCTGTAATGTCGGAAAGAGTCCGACACTTCCGATGACTGCGTTCAGAACGATATCTGCCTGGCCGAACACAGCCGCTTCCACCAAACCCTCTTCCCCGTATACAAATTTTATGCCGGACGAAAATTCCCCCCGGAGTGCCTCGCAGTCCTCTTTCGTCTGCACCGAAACGAGCTGCGGTTGAAACTCCGAAATGATTTTTCTGACAAGTTCTATGTTTTTGCCGGCCGTTAGGGCAGCAAGCTGAAATTGTTCAGGATGTTCCCTGATCAACTCAAGGGTTTGGGTGCCGATGGATCCAGTGGCCCCCAATAAACTAATATATTTCAAACTCTTCACTCCCGATAACTACTATTCATGCTTATTAAATAATCTGCAGCACATGGACAAGCGGCAGTACAAACAGCCAGCTGTCGCATCTGTCCAATATTCCCCCGTGTCCCGGCATAATATTGCCGGAATCCTTCACCCCGTAATGACGTTTGAAGGCTGATTGGGCCAAGTCTCCAATTTGTCCAAAAACTGAAAGAATAACAGTAACAATAAGCAGCTTAACCAGCGGTATGTCTATTGTGGTAAAAGCAAAAAAGGCCAGGGCAATGAGCAAGGCAATTAAAATACCCCCTACAGAACCTCCGATCGTTTTGTTCGGACTGATTTCCGGCCACAGCTTCCGTTTACCCAGGGACCTTCCGACAAAATATGCACCGGAATCCGTTCCCCATACGACAAACAGAACATAGAACAAATAAACGATTCCTGCCTCACGCGTTTCCATCAGAAAATGGAAACCGATTCCGACATATAATACCGACAGTATGACAAAACCCGCATCATCAAAATCAAATTTATTTTTACTTATAACAGTATATGATAAAAAAAGGAGGACAGCCAAGATTGCGGCTTTTATTTTAATATCCGCCCCGTGCCCTGATTCAAACGCCTGTCCGGGTAAAAGGATAATCCAAAGGAATGTCAAAGACAAGGCCCCCTGCACAGAAATAAGCGGCTGCTTCCGCATTTTCAATAATTCATACAACCCAATCGTTGCCATGGCATACACCAAAAGAAAGAATGGGATTCCGCCTATGTAAAGAAGCGGTAAAAATATGGCTATTGCCACTATCGCTGAAATGATTCTTACCTTCATTTATTGTATCTCCTCGCCAAGTAATCCGCCGTATCTTCTGGACCGCCTTTGAAATGATTCAATCGCTTCAAGCAAGTTTTCTTCAGAAAAGTCCGGCCAGAGGATATCCATAAAATACAGTTCGGTATATGCAAGCTGCCAGAGCATGAAATTGCTCAAGCGGACCTCTCCGCTTGTCCTGATGAGCAGATCAGGATCTTTCAGGCTCTCTGTCATCAAATAATTTGAAAAGCAGTCATCGTCAATATCCTCTTCATTTATGATGCCTTTTTTTACATCCGAAGAAAGATGTTTTATGGCATCGATTATTTCCGAGCGGCTTCCATAGTTTAGTGCAAAATTTAAAATCAGGCCGTCATTGTTCTTTGTTTTTTCTTTGGCGTGATCAACAGCCTTCCTTGTACTTGCCGGAAGGCGATCCATGTCTCCCATTGTTAAGACTTTAACGTTTTCCTCTATCAATTCCGGCAAAAAACTGCCCAAAAACTGTTCTGGAAGCTTCATTAAATAATCGACCTCTGTTTTGGGGCGCTTCCAGTTTTCAGTTGAAAAAGCATATAATGTAAGGATCTTTATTCCAAGTTTACTGGCTGCCTTTGTTATCTTTTTTACAGTTTTCATACCCTCGTGGTGTCCGGCAATCCGGGGAAGTGCCCTTTTTTTCGCCCACCGTCCGTTTCCGTCCATAATGATGGCGACATGCTCCGGAATGGGATGGGCAAGTATTTGACTGATTCGGTCATCCTGCGAATCTTGCTCTTTTGAAGTTTTCCAAAACTTCGTTTTATTGAACATAATGAGTCCTCCGTCAGAAATGCATTGTTCTGTGCGTCAAACATATTTTAGCATATCCATATGAGGATGCGATATGATTCTCCGACGATTTATTTCATCCATTGGCCATAAAAGGAAAAACCCTCCAAAAGGAGGGATCTATGAATAATAATTAAGGAAGTTTTCTAGTTTTCCCGCGCCGGGCAATTTCGCTTTTGTTTTAAACGGCCAATACTTCCTCTTCTTTCTCTTTTGTCAGTTCATCGATTTTCCTGATATGTTCATCGGTCAGCTTTTGAATGTCATCTGCAAAGCCGCGCAGGTCATCTTCGGAGATTTCCCCGTTTTTCTCAAGCTTTTTCAATTCTTCGTTTCCGTCCCGGCGGATATTTCTAATGACGACTTTGGCATCCTCTGCCTCTTTTCTAACTTGCCTTACAAGATCCTTGCGCCTTTCTTCCGTAAGCTGCGGGATGGATATCCGAATAAGGGATCCATCGTTTGTAGGCGTCAGACCCAGGTCTGATTTCAAAATGGCTTTTTCAATATCGCCCAAAACAGTTTTATCATACGGCTGGATCATAAGGAGACGGGCTTCAGGTACTGAAATGTTTGCCATTTGGTTGACTGGTGTCGGAACACCGTAATAATCAACAGTAATTTTGTCCAAAAGGGCGGCATTTGCACGTCCGGCACGAATGCTTGCCAATTCACGGCTGTATACCTGAATAGCTTTTCCCATTTTGTCTTTCGCATTTGAAATTATTTTGTTCGGCATTATTCCTTTCCCCTCACTATCGTTCCAATTTGTTTGCCCATGACGGCACGCTTGATGTTCCCTTTTTCGGTAAAAGAGAACACGATCAGCGGAATATCGTTATCCATGCAAAGCGATGAGGCGGTTGAGTCCATGACAGCAAGACCCTCTTTCAGAACGTCGAGGTAAGACAGCTGCTCATATTTGACTGCATCTTTATCAAGCTTCGGATCTGCGTTGTATACACCGTCCACATTGTTTTTGGCCATTAAAATGACATCTGCTTCTATTTCTGCCGCTCTTAATGCCGCGGTTGTGTCTGTTGAGAAGTATGGATTGCCGGTGCCTGCCGCAAAGATGACGACACGTTTCTTTTCCAAATGCCTGATGGCACGGCGTCTAATGTATGGTTCAGCAACTTGAAGCATATCGATAGACGTTTGAACACGGGTTTCAATCCCAAGCTGCTCAAGGCTGTCCTGCAAAGCAAGGGAGTTCATCACCGTTGCCAGCATTCCCATATAATCGGCCGTTGCACGGTCCATCCCCATCTCGCTACCGACCTTTCCGCGCCAAATGTTTCCGCCGCCAACGACGACAGCAATCTCAACGTCAAGTACTGCTACTTCCTTGATTTGCTCTGCAATGGATTTGATCACGGCCGGGTTGATACCGAATCCTTCATTTCCGGCCAGTGCCTCACCACTTAATTTAAGTACGACTCTTTTGTATTTTGGGGTATCCATCTGAACCTCCAATGATCCCTTAATGATATGTATTGACGAATGTTGACTTTTTAAAATGGGGAACACGATGTGTTCCCCATTCATTTTGATGCTAAACGATGCTTTCGCTTTTCTTAATTACTTTTTCGTTTGGCTCATTACTTCTTCAGCAAAGTTTTCCTGGCGTTTTTCCATACCCTCGCCCACTTCATAACGGACAAAGCCGACAACTTCAGCGCCTTTGGATTTTACAAATTTCCCAACCTTTTCGTCAGGGTTTTTGACAAATGGCTGGTCCAGAAGGCAGATTTGCTCAAAGAATTTACCAAGGCGGCCTTCTACCATTTTTTCAACGATTTTTTCAGGCTTGCCTTCGTTTAATGCCTGTTGTGTAAGCACTTGGCGTTCACGCTCGATTTCCTCTTCAGAAACCTGGTCGCGCGTGATATATTTAGGGTTGATAGCAGCAATATGCATGGCAACATCTTTTGCCGTTTCTTCATCAGTTGTGCCTTCAAGAACTGTCAGAACTCCGATGCGTCCGCCCATGTGCAGATATTCGCCGAATACGCCGTTGTCGGATTTCGTTTTAACTTCAAAACGACGGAGTGTGATTTTCTCACCGATTTTGGCAATGGCGCTGTTAATGTAGTCAGTAACAGTTTCGCCACTGCTCATTTTTTGTTCCAAAGCTTCTTCAAGAGATGCCGGTTTGTTCGCAAGAAGATGCTCAGCCAACTCTTTAACAAGCTGTTGGAAATTTTCGTTTTTGGCAACGAAGTCAGTTTCCGTATTCACTTCCAAAATAACCGCCGTATTGCCTTCGCTTAAAATGTAAGTTGTACCTTCGGCTGCAATTCTGTCAGCTTTTTTGGCGGCAGAAGCCATACCTTTCTTTCTGAGGAAATCGATCGCTTCCTCCATGTTGCCGTTTGTTTCTGTCAAAGCTTTTTTGCAGTCAAGCATGCCGGCACCTGTTTTGGTACGCAGTTCTTTAACCATTTGAGCAGTAATTGCCATTTTTCGTTTCCTCCTTGTGTAGGTAAAAGGGTGTCAATAAGGACATGATCGTGTGAAAAAAGGTGACAAAGTGTCATCACTCTTATCACCTTTCAAACCGCCTGAATTCAGGCTGATATCATATGACGATTATGCGTTGGCAGCTTCTGAAGATGCTTCCTCTTCTTCTACAGGTTCTTCGCTGTATTTAGCTTCCAATAAAGCATCAGCCATTTTTGAAGTAAGCAATTTTACTGCACGGATTGCATCATCGTTTGCTGGAATGACATAATCTATTTCATCCGGATCACAGTTTGTATCAACGATACCGACGATTGGAATATTCAACTTGCGCGCTTCTGCAACAGCAATGCGTTCTTTTCTAGGATCGATGATGAACATTGCATCCGGAAGAGTTTTCATATCTTTAATACCGCCCAAGAACTTGACTAGACGGTCGCGCTCTCTGTTGAGCATAACTACTTCTTTCTTCGGAAGGACTTCGAAAGTGCCGTCTTCTTCCATCTTTTCAATCGCTTTTAAGCGCTCAATTCTCTTTTGGATCGTTTCGAAGTTAGTCAAAGTTCCGCCAAGCCAGCGATGGTTCACATAAAATTGACCCGCACGTTCAGCTTCGTCTTTTACAGATTCCTGAGCTTGTTTTTTAGTTCCGACAAAAAGGACTTTACCGTTGTTCTCGGCAAGCTCTCTCATAAAGTTGTAAGCTTCTTCAACCTTTTTGACCGTTTTTTGCAAGTCGATGATGTAGATGCCGTTTCTTTCCGTAAAGATGTATTTTTTCATCTTAGGATTCCAGCGGCGTGTTTGGTGCCCAAAGTGTACACCTGCTTCGAGCAATTGCTTCATAGAAATGATAGACATAAATTTTTCCTCCTTGGTTTTTTCCTCCGCTTCACTCATCTTCCGCAAAAGACTGTTTAATCGAAAAAAACAGCACCCTATCGCGAAAATCATGAAACGTGTGTATTAATACCAACAAATAATATAGCATACCCAAAAGTGTTAATCAAGCATGAAATGCGGAAGCGATGTGTCACTTAAATTTCATCAGGAGTTCTATTTCAGTTTTTCCTTTATTCAGCTTCCTGGCAATGTCCGTCACTGTCAGTCCTTGTTCAGCCAGTAATTCCACCTGTTCCCTCAAAGGCATTGGATCTTCGGCTTCGCCGGAAGCGCTGCTTTGAACTGAAGCAGGCTCTTCTGTCGGTTCCAAGGACCCTTCTGCCTCTTGAACAACCTGGTGCTCCTCTGCCGCCGGAACGGAGTCCTTTTTTTCCATTATAATATCTGCCGCCATTTTATCCTCTGTCTCCCTGCTCTCCTTAATCCTGGTTATAAGTCTTTCATTTTCCTCTTTGATCTCTTCAAGGAGGGCAGCCATCACCTGTTCAGCTTCCTCCAGCGCGAGCTTTTGCCTCTTCTCTATTTCGACCAGCTTGTTTTGGCGCATGTAAAGGATCAGTAAAGCAAAGGCAAGGAGGATGTTCATTAAAAATAAGATAAATATGAGTGTCCCTGTCACTTTTCATCCCCGCCTGTCATTTTGTCCGTTTTCAATAACTGCCGCCTTAATTTGAAGAGAGCTTTGGAATGGATTTGGGATATTCTCGATGTTGACAGCTGCATAATATGGCCGATTTCGGTCAATGTCAATTCCTCTTCATAAAAGAGGCTTAAGACAAGCTGTTCGTTTTCAGTAAGGGTTGTGATCACTTTCGCCATTTCTTCAAGCCATTCTTTTTTTATGACCTGCTCTTCCGGCGTCGGGGTGTGATCGTCTTTGATCGTATACGAATGATTTTCATCATCCTCTTCCCCCGCCATGTATTCATTTACGGAAAAAACCTGAGCAAAAAAATACTCATTCATTGTTTTGACTACTTCAGTACCCGACACACCCATTTTTTCGGCAATTTCCTCCGGCGTTACATGGCGCATGAGCTCCTGTTCCAGGGAATTTTGTACACTCTCTATTTCTTTGGCCTTATCGCGGGTGGTTCTCGGCAGCCAATCTTCTTTTCTCAGGCCGTCTATTATGGCCCCTCTGATTCTAAAAGAAGCGTAGGTATCGAATTTAAGCTTCCTGGTAAGATCGAACTTGTCCAATGCATCAAGCAACCCCATGATTCCAAGGCTTTTTAATTCTTCCCTGCTCACATTTTGCGGCAAATTGACCGAAATTCTTTGGACATGGTAAGTGACAAGCGGCATGTATTTTTTCACTAAATGGTTGCCTGACTCCGTGTCCCGCTCCTTTCTCCAGCGTTCCCAATGTTTTTGTTCCTCAAGGGGCAGTGTTAGCGACATATGTATCCCCTCCTCACAAAATTAGAATGCTTCGGAAAACATTATCTGCTGTAAAACAACTTTTGCAGCCTTGTCATAAATGACTCCTTCATATGAACGGGCTTTTCCTGTGAACTTCCATTGATCAGGGACAGGGCCATTTTTTTCAGACCCACCGAAACAGGAGCCCTTGGAAATTCCATATATACCGGCCGGTTGGCAAGAACCGCTTTTCTCATATGTTTATCTTCCGGCAGCACACCCAATAAATGGATTTCCTTTTGTAGGAAGGTTTCCATAGCCTTCTTGAGACGTTCGAACGTCTCCTTCCCCTGCTTGTCGCTGTCCGAACGATTGCATATAATAAGCAGGCTGGCATCAGCCCGAACCCGGTGAATCAGCTTCATCATGGAATAGGCATCCATGATGGATGTAGCTTCAGGCGTCGTAATGACAATGACTTCATCAGCCGCCAGCGACAGCCGGAGCATCCACGGCCCGGCGCCGGCTCCCATATCAAAAATAATAATATCGTAGATTTCCTGCATCCGTTTAAAGCCGTAAAAAAGCCGGTCAACCGTTGTCTCATCAAGTTCAACCGCTTCCTGAAAACCGTTTCCTCCTGCAATGAATGAAACACCGCCGGGACCCAATTCCACAATTTCGGAAAGCGGTTCTTGATTATAAAGAAAGTCCCCCATCGTTTTCGTTGCTGATCCGCCCAACAGCAAATTTACATTCCCCATGCCGATGTCCAGATCGACTACAAGCACGTTAAAACCGTGCTCGGCAAGAATTATTGCCATGTTGCTTGAAATATTGGATTTGCCCACTCCGCCTTTTCCGCTGACAACGGCAAGGGTTCTCGCTTTTTTTCGGGGCTGCCTGTTGATTTTCCTGCGTAAATTTTCTGCCTGATCCTTCCTCATTCACTTCCATCTCCAAAAATATAATCAGCAAACAATTCCGGCGAAGTTCGGATGATGTCGTCCGGGACGTCCTGGCCGGTCGTGACATATGCCGCTGCCATTTTGTACTTCAGCATGATATTCACCATCGGTCCATAGACTTTTGTTTCATCCGCTTTTGTAAAGATCAACCTGTCAATGGACATTTGCTTGAAGTTGTCCATGATCGGATCAATGTCTCTCTCCTTCATTCCCACAGTCAGGACAAGAAAAGTCTCAAGATCGTTTTCCCGGGACAATATGTTGTTCAATGCATGAACGAATTCCGCTTCCCGATAGTTTCTGCCTGCGGTATCGATGAATACTCGGTCATAATCTGCAAAGTTTTCTGCGGCTTTTGAAAAATCCTTGGGCTCATAGACTACTTCAACGGGAATGTTAAGCAAGCCGGCATATGTCTTTAGCTGTTCAATAGCTGCGATTCGGTACGTATCCAAGGTGATGAAAGCCACTTTTTTCTTCTCTTCCAAAGCAGAATGTGCAGCCAATTTTGCCAAAGTAGTCGTCTTGCCTACCCCTGTCGGTCCCACAAGTGCAACAAATTTTTTATTGCTTGATGTGGAGAAGTTGAATTGATCTATTTTTTCAGCAAGGATTTTTTTCGCCTCTTGCATGGTTTCATTTTCTGAAGGCTCCTTATTTGCCTGCCGCCAGTTTTCAAGCAATCGTTCAGAGATTTTCTTTACATGGCTTTCGTCCAGTTCCTGATCCAACAGCTTTCCAGCCACCGTTTGAATCGGATCAGGATAAACAGACAAATCGGGATGGACCGTCTTCCGGCCGGCTGCAACCATTTCTTTCAGCTCGGCCAGTTCGGACAGGAGGGATTTTTCATACTCGTTCGGCTTCATCCCGGTATTTTCCGAAATCTCCTTTAAGATCGGAGCCGGAACGTTTTCCGGTATTTGATCGTCATTATCCATGACAGCAATGACTTCGAACTGTTTTTTCTTGAAAAAACCAAGAATTCCATCTGTCCATACAACTCTGGAGCTTAAAATGACCGCTTCTTCCCCAACCTCTTCTTTTACCCTTTGAAAGGCTTCCGGCATTGAAGGCGCCGTGATTTTTTTAATACCCATTAAACGCTCACCACCCCGATACTTTGGACTTCCACATCAGCTTCCAGTTCATTGTATGAAAGGATGGGCACCTGAGGAAAATACCTTTCAGTCAACTGGCGCAAATACATTCTTACAGCCGGGGAACATAAAAAGATCGGTGTTTGCTGGATTTGCGACAGCTCTTCGATTTGGGCAGCGGCTGCCTCCAGAATTTTTTGGGAATCCCCGGGATCCATGGCCAGATAATTTCCGTTTTCCGTCTGCTGGACGCTGTCTGCAATCATTTTTTCAACCTTCCCGGAAATCGTGACTACCTTTAATACCGGCTCATCATCTGCATATTGTTTCGTAATCTGCCTTGCCAAAGCCTGTCTTACATATTCGGCAAGTATATCCGTATCAAGCGTGACTTTTCCATAGTCTGCAAGGGTTTCAAAGATCATTGGCAAATTCCTGATCGAAACATTCTCTTTCAACAACTTCGCCAGCACCTTCTGCACCTCTCCGACTGTCAGAGGATTGGGCGTAACTTCTTCGACAAGAATCGGATAGGATTCCTGCAGATGGTCGATGAGATCTTTCGTTTCCTGTCTCCCAATCAGCAAATGCGCATTTGACTTTAGAACTTCCGTTAAATGTGTCGATACGACAGATGGCGGATCGACGACAGTGTAGCCTTCGATTTCAGCCTGTTCCTTCACCTCTTCCGAAATCCATTTCGCCGGAAGCCCAAATGACGGCTCAATCGTATCGATGCCTTGAATTGTATCTTCCGCTCCCGGGCTCATCGCCAGATAATGATCTAAAAGGAGCGTCCCTCTTGCCACTTCGTCACCCTTAATTTTGATCAGGTATTCATTCGGCTCCAATTGGATGTTATCCCGGATCCTGACAACAGGAATGACAACGCCCAGTTCCAAAGCAAGCTGCCTGCGGATCATGACGACACGGTCCAATAGGTCCCCTCCCTGGTTTACATCCGCCAATGGGATAAGCCCGTAGCCAAATTCAAACTCAATCGGATCCATCTGCAATAGATCAAGTACACTTTCAGGTGATTTCATTTCATCCGCTTCGGCTTCTTCCGCTGTCAGAGCCAGAGGGTCTTCAGTACTTTCAGGGATACGGCCGAGTGCGTATCCCCCCGCCGCCAATGCTCCGGCAATCGGAATCGTAATCATATTGCTTATGGGAGTCGCCAATCCAAGCAAGAAGATCGTTCCTCCCGCAATATATAGAATTTTCGGATAGGCAAACAGTTGGCCCGCAATGTCGGAACCAAGATTGCCTTCCGAAGCTGCGCGCGTTACGACTATACCCGTCGCAGTTGAAATCAAAAGAGCTGGAATCTGGCTGACAATGCCATCTCCGACAGTCAGCATTGAATATTTTGTGGCTGCTTCAGCAATCGGAAGGCCCTGTTGGACCATTCCGATCAATATTCCAAAAAGCAGGTTGATAATGACAATGACGATACCTGCAATAGCATCTCCCTTTACGAATTTGCTGGCACCATCCATTGCCCCGTAAAAATCCGACTCACGGGAAACCTTTTCCCTGCGGTCCCTTGCTTCATGTTCTGAAATGATCCCCGCATTCAAATCCGCATCAATGCTCATCTGCTTTCCCGGCATCGCATCAAGTGTAAATCTTGCAGCCACTTCCGAAACACGCTCAGCACCTTTCGTAATCACGATGAACTGAATCACGATCAGGATAAAAAACACAACGAGACCGACAAGTATATTGCCGCCGACTACAAACGTTCCAAATGTTTCAACCACACCGCCGGCATCTCCCTTTGAAAGGATGGATCTTGTGGTAGACACGTTCAGCCCCAGCCTGAATAAAGTAAGAAGCAATAATAATGAAGGAAATATTGAAAACTGCAGCGGCTCATTCACATTCATCGTCGTTAAAAGCACCAAAAGCGCCAGTGATATATTCGTTATAATCAAAAAGCTAAGCAACCACGGCGGAAATGGAATGACCAGCATGGCAACTATTAAAATAACACTCAGCAGTACAGCAATATCCTTTGTCTTCATCATGCCTGGCCCCTCCTTCCATGTGCTGAATTTCATATTTTATGCTTGATCCGGTATACATAAGCCAGAATCTCGGCAACTGCCTTGAAAAACTCGTCCGGGATGGCATCCCCTATGTTTGTCTGTTTATAAAGCGCCTGTGCCAGCGGACGGTTTTCTACAAGCACAACCTGATGTTCTTTTGCCACCCGCTTTATTTTCTGTGCCATGAAGTCGATTCCTTTGGCCACAACAACCGGGGCATCCGCTTTTTCTTCGTCATACTTGAGGGCAATGGCATAATGGGTCGGGTTTGTTATGACAACATCGGCCTTTGGAACCTCCTCCATCATCCTGGCCATCGCCATTTCTCTTTGTTTCTGTTTGATTTTTGATTTAATCAGCGGATCGCCTTCCATATTTTTAAATTCATCTTTCACATCTTGTTTGGACATCCGGATATTTTTTTCGAAATCATACCGCTGATATAAGTAATCGAATAATGACAGGAATAATAATGCGATAGATGCGCTGATTCCCATTTGCAAAGTCAGGCTTCCGATCGTTTTTAAAGCCGATGGAACTGACTTATGCGACAAGATCAAAACCTCATCTATCCGGAGCCACAATACAAGGAATGTGATAAAGCCGACGAATCCGATTTTCAAGATCGATTTTAAAAGCTCAACAATCGCCCTGATGGAAAAAATCCGTTTGAATCCTTTGATTGGATCAATCTTTTCAAGCTTAGGCTTCATTGGTTCCGCAGTAAAAAGAAAACCGACTTGCAACAGGTTTGCGCCAAGGCCCGCCACCAGCGCCACCAGCATGATGGGGCCCAGCAGCACAGCAACCCCCAGGATCAGGTCCAAACCGATTTGATGCAAGTTTTCCGCTGTCAGGTCCATGAGCATATATTGACCGAATGTCTTGTGGAAGATGTCTATTACCACTTGGCCGATATTGGAAGAAAAGAACATGAGAAAACCGAAGACAGACAATAAGCTGATAGCTGTGTTGACATCCTGGCTTTTCGCCGTCTGCCCTTTTTTCCTCGTATCCTGCCTTTTTTTAGGCGTTGCTTTTTCTGTTTTTTCACCGGCAAAAAACTGCAGATCCAGTTGTAGCAGCTTCATTTAATACCACCGAGCATTTCCATTACATCCCTCATCGTATGGGCGACTGTTTGAAACAGGTTTTGCACGATGCCCAAAATTACACCAATGACAATAAAGATAACGATAAAACTGACTGCGATTTTGATCGGAAAACCGACAACAAATACATTCATCTGCGGAACAGTCCTTGCAATAATGCCAAGCGCCACATCCACCAGAAACAGTACAGCCACAACAGGGACAGCCATTTGAAAAGCGATGACAAACATCATGGCAAATGCTTTGATCACGTATTCCACCAGTCCAACGTTGCCAAAGCCTAAGCTTATCTTGTCAATCGGAATGAACTGATAGCTGTAAAATATTCCGTCCAGCAGCATATGGTGGCCGTCAACGGCAAGGAGCAGCAGCAGTGAAAATATATATAGATACTGCCCGATCAAAGGGGATTGGGCGCCTGTCTGCGGATCGATGACATTGGCGATTGCAAATCCCATCTGAAAGTCTATGAAACTTCCGGCTGCCTGGACTGCGGACAAGATCATATAGCCCATGAACCCGATGAACAGCCCGACAAGCACTTCTTTTATAATCAATAAAAAATATTCCAGATTGATCGTAAGCGGCGGGGCATCCACCGTATAGTACATGAGCAGCGAAATAAAGAAAGCAAATCCGATCCGGAACATGGCCGGAAGCGTCCGGTAGGAAAAGAGCGGCATCGTTACAAAAAAAGCCGACACCCGCATGAAAATCAGGAGAAACACTGAAAAGGCCGGTACAATGTCTATCATTCTTTCAACCTACAAACCGGGTCAAATTTTGAAAAATGTCTGTTGTATACGAAAGCATCCTGCTCAGCATCCATGGACCAAAAAAGACAATGCCCACAAGGACTGCAATGATTTTCGGTATGAAAGCCAATGTCTGTTCCTGGATTTGCGTTGTAGCCTGAAAGATGCTCACAATCAATCCAACCGCCAATGCAAGCAGCAGCAACGGCCCGGCTACGATCAATATTGTAAATACTCCTTTTCCAGCCAGAGAAATGACTGATTCGGCGCTCATAACATCACCTTCCTTGAGATTGTATTCCAACGGGAATGTTCACTAAAAGCTTTGCAGCAATGATTTGACGACCAAATACCACCCATCAACCAATACGAACAGCAGTATCTTGAACGGCAGTGAAATCATCACCGGCGGCAGCATCATCATTCCCATTGACATCAATACGCTTGCTACCACCATATCAATCACAAGGAACGGGATGAAAATCATGAATCCGATTTGAAATGCTGTTTTCAATTCACTTAGGGCAAATGCAGGGACAAGTGCCGTGAGCGGTATATCTTCAATCGTACTGGGACGTTCCGCCCCCGAATAATTCAAAAATAATTCCAGGTCTTTCTGTCTTGTATATGAGCTCATAAATTCTTTGAACGGAACGACAGCCCGTTCATACGATTCTTCCAGTGTAATTTCATCATTGAACAACGGTGCCAGCGCTTCTTTGTTCACTTCGTTCAAGGTGGGCGCCATCACGAAAAAAGTCAGGAACAGCGCCAATCCGACGATGACCTGATTAGGAGGCATCTGCTGGGTGGCAAGCGATGTCCGTACAAAAGAAAGAACAATCACGATCCTTGTAAATGAAGTCATGATAATCAGGATGCCAGGTGCGATGGACAGAACAGTCAGCAGCAGAAAGAGTTTCACTGATGTTGACACGGTTTCAGGTGAACTGTTGAAAAACTCCACGACTTCATTCACTTTTCATCTTGCCCCTTTCCCTGAAACTCTTTTAAAATACTTTGCCGCTGCTTCTTGATTGCATCCATTTCATGTTTAAAATGTTTCTGGAATGTATCATGATTGTTCCCCTCTTTGTTCAACATGCCTTTGATTGTTCCTGCAAGTTTGGTAACTGCATCTGCAGGCTGGATGCTTCCCTCAAGCTGTTCATTGTATTGGTTTAAGATTTCCTGCAGTTCCTGTTCATCGGTAATTTCTTTCAGAAGGCGGACGTCTTCGCCGACACCCAATACGAGCAGGCGTTTTCCTGCTTTTACAATCTGAATCGACCGGTTTCCGCCAAGCGCGGTCCCGCCCAAGTTTTGAACTAGGCGGTTCTGCTGATACGATTGGCTTTTTTTATTAATGAATTTCAATAAGAAATACAATAGTGCGATGACAAACGCCAATGCGGCAATCATTTTGACAACGTCAAAAAAGCTGATGGAAAAGGACTCATTTCCGTTGTTTTCCATGCTTGGTTTATTTGGGTTTTCCGGTTTCTCGCACTTATCGGGATTTTTTATGCATTCCTCCACGGACCCTTTCGGGCTCGCATGGACAAGATACGGTTTGGCATTTGTGAGAACGATCAAAAGCAATAATAGAACCATCCATTTATTTTTCATCATGCATACCTGAATTCATCCTTAATTTATCTTTTCTTCTGCCCGCTGGTTGTACCCAAAGGGCGGCAATGCGGCTTTTTAACACGATCGTTCCCTCACAGTCCAATTCAAAAAACTTATTTCAAATGCTGCAGGCGATTTTTCCTGCTCAGAATATCCGTCACTCTTACCCCAAAACTTTCATCGATGACTACGACTTCCCCTTTGGCGATCAATCTGTTGTTGATCAGGATGTCCACAGGCTCACCGGCCAGTTTGTCCAGTTCGATAATCGATCCAGACCCCATTTCCAATATATCTTTCACCGATTTATGCGTTCTGCCCAGTTCAACCGTTACCTGGAGCGGAATGTCGAGCAGGACATCAAGGTTTTTGGTATCCGTTTGTTCTTCAATGCCATCATCGAACTGGGCAAAGCTTGCACGTTGGACGTTTACGTCCTTGTTTTCAGCACGGGATTCCTCGCCTATAGGTGAGGACGCCGGCGAAGGCGCCGTTTCTTCCATGTGTTTTGTCTGTTCCAAGGCGATATCAATGGCTGATGCGGTTTCTGCCTCCGCTTCCGCTGAATTCCCTGGAGTTGATTTGGGTTCGCTTTTTTCTTCTGCCTGTGACCACAGTTCTTTTACCAGGCTTCTTGCAAAATTTACTGGTATGAACATCGTCAGTTTTGAATCTATGATGTCTCCCACTTTCAAGTCGAAAGACACTTGCGCAAAAGGGGATTGATCCGAAAGCTCCTGCAGCACTTCACCCAATGTTTCATTGGATACATGAAATGTCGGCGTGGATATATCCACCCTTTTTCCAAAAAAAGAGGACATCGAAGTGGCGGAAGAGCCGATCATCTGATTCATGGCCTCTTGCACGGCACTTTGCTGGATTTCATCCATTTCTTCGGACGGATCGGTTCCATCACCGCCCATCAAAACATCCGCAATGACTGAGACATCCCTCTTTTTCAGAAATAACACATTGACCCCTGAAAATCCCGAAGTATAGGTAACCTGGACAGCCATACCCGGATCTTTTGATGCCGACAAAGTCTGCCAGTCAATAATCGATACGGTCGGCGTTGTGATTTCTACTTTTTGGTTCATCATGGTGGAAAGGGCTGTCGCGGCATTTCCGAAAGAAATATTTCCTACTTCTCCCAGGGCATCTTTTTCAATATCGCTTAGCTCATCCGTTTCATTCGTTGATTCATCTTCGGATTGGTCCATTTCCGCGAATAACATCTCAATCTCTTCTTGGGAGAGCTTCTCACCATTCATCGTCTTCATCTCCCTCATTTATCATATTTAAAATTTGAACAGCCAGATGGTTGTGTTTCATGCCGGGCTGCCCCGTAAATTTGGGGACTCCCGCAATTTTCACCGTAAGCGGCTCGTCAATCCGTTTACGGAGCTGGAACACATCCCCTTCGTTTAATGCAAGGAAGTCCCTTATCGTCAGGTAAGTCTTCCCCAGTTCGACATCCACCTCGACATCGGTTTCCTTGATGCTCTGCTTCAGCGCATCGAGTGCTTCCGGTTTTTTTTCCTTCGAGCCGGATTCCATCCAGTATTGGGCGGTCAGCTTTGAAATGATCGGTTCCAGGACGACATGCGGAATCATGATATTGATTGTTCCGTTTGTATCGCCGATCACCGCATGCATGGATACAACAACAACCGTTTCATTCGGAGAGACAACCTGCAAAAATTGCGGATTGACTTCGATTTCGGACAGCTCCGGTTCAATGTGGGAAATGCTGGCCCACGCCTCCCGCAACGGATCCATTGTCTTATTGAACAATTTCGTCAGCAGTTTCATTTCAATGTCAGTCAACAGGGAAATTTTATTCATGCCGGTCCCTTTCCCGCCCAAAATACGATCCATCATTGCATAGGCGATATCCGGCTGGACTTCCATGATCATTCTTCCTTTGAGCTGGGGTATTTCGATGACATTCAAAAATGTCATGCTGTCGATCGAACGGATGTATTCCCCGTATGGGACCTGCCCGGAAGAAACGACTGAAACGTGGGCATATGTCCTTAAGTGCGCAGAAAACAAAGTGGTCAGAAGGCGCGCAAAATTTTCATATATTCTTGTCAAGCTGCGAATCTGATCTTTTGAAAAACGGAGTGCTCTTTTAAAGTCATAAACTTTGACGATTTTTTCAAGTTCATTTGGAACCGGATCCTTTTTCCGTTCATTCTGATCATCACCGGCTGCCAAAGAAGAAATAAGATCGTCAATTTCGGTTTGTGATAAAACCCCTTGGGATAAGACATCGTCTGGCATTGCCGTCACCTCCTAACGTTGCGCTTGCGTAACCTATGAAATGATGTAAGAGGTAATGTAAACTTTGACTACTTCGCCTTCTTGCATTATTTCATTGACTCTTTTCTTTACTGCCTCTTCAAATGCCTGCTTGCCTTCCTTCCCTTCCAATTCAGGGGCCTTCATGTCCGACAGTTCTGTGATGATAATATTCTGGACTTGGAACTTCCGCTTCTCCAACTCTTCCTTTGCATCCTTGCTGTCGGCTTCTATCATGAAAGAGATTTTTACATACCTGTTATCCAGCAGGTTTGTCGCGATCTCTCCCATGTCCACTGTAACCTTTAATACATCGTCTATCGACTGTTCCTCACCGGCCGCTTCCTTTTTCCCAAAGCCCAGTCTGTCATAGGCGAGCAGTGCGGCAGCCCCAATAAGTAAAATGACAGTAATAATAATGAGTACTTTATTTTTTTTCATCAGAATCCTCCTGCTGCCCGCGTCCCAACAATTGAATAGATTGATAGAACGTAAGAATCTTCTCATTGACCAGCTGCTCAGACTCAGCCACCACATATTTGCGGCCATTCATCAAAGTGATCGTCGTATCGGGAAAAGACTCGACTGTTTCAATGTATAATGCATTCAAATGAAAAGTCTTTCCATTCAATTTCGTGATATGTATCAATGAACCACCCAGGACCGGAAAAAAACCGGCCCTGTCCCTCCCTTACCTATCGTTTTAAATTGACAAGCTCCTGCAAAATCTCATCGGAAGTCGTAATGATCCTCGTATTCGCCTGAAACCCGCGCTGCGCGACAATCATTTCGGTGAACTCCTCGGAAAGATCGACATTGGACATTTCGAGCGTTCCTGATACGAGTTTTCCTGCACCGCTTGTACCTGGCGTCAACATTTCTGCTTCACCCGATGCTTCTGTTTCAATATAAAGGTTTTCACCTATTTTTTCCAATCCACCATTATTGTTAAAACGTGCTATCCCAATATATTTGGGCTCTCCCTCTATCATTTTCCCATCTTGACCTTTTGTTAGATAAGTTATTTTCCCACTTTCATCAATACTCAAATTTGTAATTGAATTTGGATCTCCTATATTTATTGGGGCTTTATTAATATCATAAACAAGATGTCCCGACGCGGTTATTAGATTACCTGCGTTGTCGAAGTATAAATTGCCGGCCCTTGTATAACTTGGAACACCATTACTTTCAACCATCAAGTATCCGTCCCCCTGGATTCCGATATCAAGAACGCGACCAGTTGTCTGCAGGCTTCCCTGCGTATCAACCGTATCAATAGATGCAAGCTGCGAACCGAGTCCCACCTGTTTTGGATTAACTCCACCGCGAGTTGCATCCCCGGCACTCGCACCCGAGATGGTTTGGCTTACCATATCTTTAAATGTCACCCGGCCCTTTTTGAATCCGTATGTATTGACGTTGGCGATGTTGTTGCCGATGACATCCAGTTTGGTCTGGAAGTTTTTCATTCCGCTTATTCCTGAGTACATTGAACGTAGCATGTTCCCATTTCCCCTTTCGTATTAGCCGCGTCTGTCAGTCGGCGGCTGTTAGCTTCCTTTTCAGGTCCAGCTATGTTATTTTTTAGTCGACTATGATTGTTCCATCGATATTGTTAAAGATCTGACCATTTGCTTCATTTCTGGGCATCATTGTGATGACCGTGTTGTTTTTGGCGCTCACGACCAAGGCGGCGTTTTTCAACAGAACGAGCGGTTCTTTGACCCCTTTGGCCTTCGCCTCGGTTATTTTCTCTTCAATCTGCTGCCATTTCGCCGGGCTGATCTCAATATTTCTTTGCTCCATCCTTGTCCTTGCGTGCTTGCTTATTTTCAAATGCCCTGACTTATCAATCGCCTGCTTCAGTTCATTCGAAAAAGAATTCCCTTCAACTTGTTTCTTGGAGAGCTGACTTCTTGCGGCATTCACATGAAACTGTGTATTAAGAGGATGGATATAATTTTTCAAGCATGACCATCTCCCTTATTCAATTTTCGTAAGCTTTTTGGATTCAACTACTGACCCATCATCCAGTATTACCGAAATAATGCCGCCCTTTGTTGTCACCGACTTGACCGTTCCTGACTTTTCCTGCTCGCCATCCATCCACAAAACCTTTTTCCCGATCAAATGGCTTGCTTTGACAAGCGGGCTTTCGCCATTGCCATGATGGATTTCCGATATGTTCGCAGGCGCCAGTTCCTTTCCGTCTTCAAGTGTGATTTTCACCGAATCGCCCAAAAACTGCACCGAACTGACGACACCTTTTCCTTCAATTATTTCAGGATCTTTCAGAGGGTCATCACTTTCGATCATTTCATGCCACGTCACTTCTTTTCCGACGAATTCACTGAAGGCGATCAGATTCGCCTGTGATGCACTTTCCACAAATTTCTCCAGTGTCTGGTTCATGTTCGTCAATTGCTCCAGGGAAGAAAAAGTGGCCATCTGTCCGATAAACTCCTTGTCATCCATCGGGCTGAGAGGATCCTGGTTTTGAAGCTGGGCAAACAGGATTTTTAAAAAAGCATCTTTCCCCAATGAATCGTTATTCGTCGTCTGCCTTTTTACCGTTTCAGTCGGCAGAAAATAATCACTGCCAATCGTGTTTGGCATACTTCATCACCTACACTTCCATCTCAAATAAAATATTTTTCAAAAAACTGGAGAACTCTTCCTCATCCTTTTCCCCGTTAAAAGCTTCTTTGTCCGAACGCTGATCCGGTCCGGCCTGCCCCTGGTCACCGTTTCTTTGATCTTGGCTCGAGTACTTATCGAGGCCTTCCTGATAGGAAATATCCACCTTGTCCACCTGGATATTCTGCTGTACGAAAGCCTGCCTTAGCTGATGGATCTGAGAGTCAAGCAAATCCTTGGCCATGCTTGTCGAAGCCAAAATCCTCGCAATCATGGCGCCGTCACGCTGCGTCAGCTCTATCCTGAGTGAACCGAGGTGTTCGGGATACAGGCGGATCGTCATGCTTTTCGTCTGAAGCCCCTGGCTGAAATGGGATTTTTGCAGGACATTTGTAAATTGCCTGATCAGCTCCCTTGCTTTCCTCTCATTGGGGGCTGTTTCGGCAAGCTTTACAATAACCTCTTCCGTTTCGTTTCTGTTCACGCTTGATGCCTGAATGGAATTTGCGTCAGCCTTTGATTGGCTATTCCCTGTCTCTGCACCTCTTTTTTCAGTGGCCTCCGTCAATGATGCCGTACCGGCAGAATCCCCTTTTGTATTTGCAGTCTCCAAACGGATAGAGATTTGCTTTGCCTCTTCTGTCTCTGTATTTTCATGGTAGCTGATAAATTTTCCCGCTTGGTTGCCGCCGTTATCAGGCTTCAAGTCAGAACGGATCGGCATATTATGTTTTCCAGGCATTTGCCCGGCTGCAAGAAAAAGGAGTTCTCCACTCTTTTGAAAAGTGGATGAAATAGATTCATACTGTTCCAGCATTTCCGTTAACACCTTCAATGCTGCCTCAAGTTTTTCAGAATTCATTTCAGCATCGGAATTAAACTGCAGCTGTTCAGCAGCCAAAACGAATCTTTCCAAAACCGGCTCCAAAACTGCTGCCATATTCGGGGGTCCAATATTCTCAATGCTTTCCAGCAAATCAACCGTCTCCTGCAAAAGTTCCTGTTCACCTTCATCCAGTGCAAATCCCATTTTTTCCTGCAATTTTTCCATTACACCCAAAACATTTGCCAACAACTGCATCAGGCCTGTATTTTCTTTGCCCGTTTCAACTGTATCTGTTTCGGGTTCAGCCCGGAAGCTTTGCAGTTTCATATTCAGAATTTCCCCGAATAAGAGATTGCCTTCTCCGGTCTTTTTTTCCGGCACGTTCGCCATTGCAAAATTAACAGGAGCTTCAAATAGCGATAACTTCACTTAGTTCACCTCCCCTCAGTTGTTCTAACGGCCAGCATCTGGGTATATGCCGCGGCTTTTTCAGGCGGCATCTTTTCCATGATTCTCGCAAGCGGCTCGGGCCCCAGGTTGGATAAGATGTTGACAGCTTCTTCATCTTTCATTTCCACAATGATGGAAGCTGCCCGTTTGGGCATCATTGTTTCATAGACTGCAACGATTTCTTTCATTTCCCGCTTTCCATCGTTCTCCACTTGGTCCTTTTCCTCAAGGGTCGTTTCCAGCCTTTTCTTATCTTGGTTCAGCAGGTCAATCTCGGACTCTTTGTCTTCCACTTTTCTTTCCAAACGGCTGATTTTCGCATTCTTCTCCTCAATTTGCGCTTCCAGCTTGACGATCGCCTCGTTGTGCTCCTCAATGGTCACCGTTTCTTTGCCGCCAATGATCGAGGATATTACAGGAAGCTTTCCTCCGACTTCCTTCGCCTTCTCATACACGTTCACACCCGAAACCGTAGCAGCCAGCAAGGTGAGGAACAGTATGAGCAGAAGCGGAATGACAATCCATACAAGTAGCTTTTGAAAAAAGCCGGATTTCTTATTCTCTTTTTGTGTATCTACGGTACTACCCACCTTGTCACCTAATTTCCTTTTCGATGTTGGAATTGGATGGCTGCTATTTCATCCATTTGATTGTTTTCATACGTATTGATCAACTGTTGAAAATACTTGTAGCTTTTCTCTTTCATTTTTTCGTATTTTTTCACTTCGATATTGCTTTCAAGAAGCTTCTCCTCCCAATGCTTCATCTCATTCCGTGTTGCCATGACCTGTTTTTGCCAATAATCGATTGTTTCTTCAAGATTATTGATGAACAGTTGATGGTGCCTGATCTTTTGGATGGAAAAGCCTGTTTCCAGCTTCTCTGATTGAAATTGTTCCAGGACTTCCTTTTTCTTTAGCAATTCATATAAATTTTTGGCAGCCCGTTCAAATTGACGGACCGATTCTTCGTAAAGCGAATAAGTCTCTTCCTTTTCTCTCTCTTTGAGCGTTAAAATATGCTGGAATTTATAATCAAATTTCAACGAAACTCACCCGTTTCTGCCAAATTGATCAACGACTGGATACTTTCTTCCTTCGTTGCCTGTTCATTAGTCCCTTGCTGTAAAAATTTGATGATTTCGGGCTGATAATCAATCGCTACATCGATCTTTTGGGAAGCGCCTTTTTTATATGCGCCGATATTAATCAAATCTTCCGCATTCACATACGTACTTAAGAGATTCCGGATCGTATTGGCAGCTGCCTGATGTTCTGGTGCAGCAAGCTGGTTCATGAGTCTGCTGACACTTTTTAAAACATTGATCGCAGGATAATGGCCTTTGTTAGCCAAGGAACGGTCAAGAACGATATGCCCGTCCAAAATCCCCCTCACGGTATCCGCAATCGGCTCATTCATGTCATCGCCGTCCACAAGTACGGTATAGAAAGCAGTAATCGACCCGAGCGGGCTTGTCCCTGTCCTTTCAAGAAGGCGGGGCAGCAGGGCGAAAACGGAAGGGGTATAACCCCTTGTGGCGGGCGGCTCGCCGACAGCGAGGCCCACTTCCCTCTGGCTCATGGCCACCCTTGTGACTGAATCCATCAAAAGATTTACATTGCAGCCTAAATCCCTGAAATATTCAGCGATCGCAGTCGCCGTAAAAGCGCCTTTGATTCTCATGAGGGCAGGTTGATCCGAAGTGGAAGCCACAATGATCGACTTTTTCAACCCATCGGGCCCAAGGTCGTTTTCAAGGAATTCCTTTACTTCCCTTCCCCGTTCCCCGATTAGCGCAATCACATTGATATCCGCCCTCGTATTCCGGGCAATCATCCCGAGCAGCGTACTCTTTCCGACGCCGCTTCCCGCAAATATTCCCATCCGCTGGCCATTTCCGACTGGCAGCATGCTGTCGATAGCCCTCACACCCACTTCGAGCTGCTCGGCGATGGGAGGCCTTGTCAACGGGTTCGGCGGATCGCAATCTATTTGGACACCAGCCATTCCGCGGGGGATGGCCGATTCATCCATCGGATGTCCCAGTGAATCCACCACCTTGCCGATCAATTCGGGACCGACGTTTATTTCCAGAGGTTTCCCTGTTGTTTCAACAAGGCTTCCCGGAGATACATCCAGCAAATTGGTATAAGGCATTAAAATCAGGTGCTTTCCTTTAAAACCGACAACCTCGGCCAAAACGGTCCGGCTGTTTGCTGAATTTCCGGTATGTATGAGGCAGACATCCCCGATGGAACTTTCGGGTCCGAATGACTCAATCATCAGGCCGACAACCTTGACCACTTTCCCATACCTTTTAAGCGGGTTGATCTTTTTTATATGAGGCAGGAGCTCCTGTGCCTTCATTGCTTTTGTTCAGCGGAGAGGAGCTCCGCGAGCCTTTCTTTCAACTCGGAAAGCTGGCTGTCAATGCCGGTATCGATTCTGATGGTTTCACATTCAACGACACAATCATTTTCATTTAATTCCTCATTTGGATAAATATAACATTGCACCTCTCGCGGAAAAATAGATTCCAGCACGTTTCTGGATGAAACAAGCAAATGGAACTTGGATGGGTGTACAAAGATCTCTATCTCTTTTTCATTTTTCAGTTCAGTCAGAGCCTTTTTTACAACACCGATAAACTTTTCAGGTTCCTCTGAAAGAGTGGACCCCAGGACCGCTTCTGCACTTGCCATTGCCAGGTCAAGGATGGTCTGCTCCGCCTGCACGATATATGCTTTGGAGTCCGCCTTAGCCGTGTCGATTGTGCCGATGGCTGTTTCTATCAAGCTCTTAAACTCGTTTTCCCCTGCTGTCCTTCCTTCTTTCAGCCCCTTTTGATAGCCCCCGTTCCATGCTTCCTCCGACAATTGTCTTTTCTCCGCTTCCCAGAGGTTCTTTTCCTCTTGAATGGCATTTTTCAGCTGCTCTGCCTCATGAGCGGCTTTTTCTAAAATGTCTTTAGCCTTTGCTTCCGCCGTTATTATGAGTTCATTGGCTTTGGCTTCAATTAAAGGATCCACAGTGCCCTGTCCGCAGTCCGATCTTTCAACCATTCGCGGTTTGATGACCTTTGCGTCTGTCAATATCCTGTCTGAATGAAGCTTGATGATGTTAGACAATGATTTCATCCCCTCCGCGTGCAAGGATGATTTCACCCGCATCTTCCAATCGGCGGATAATGGCGACAATGTTTGACTGAGCTTCTTCGATTTCGCGCAATCGTACAGGGCCCATCAATTCGATTTCCTCCTGCAGGGTCACCGCCATCCGGGTGGACATATTTTTGAAGATCGTTTCCTTCACTTCGTCGCTGGCGACCCTGAGCGCGAGCATCAAGTCATCACTGTCACATTCCCTGATCACACGCTGAATCGAAAGATTGTCCAAAATGACAATGTCTTCAAAAACAAACATTCTTTCCCTGATATCCTCTGCAAGTCCGGGATCCTGGATTCCGAGCGTATCAAGAATGGTTTTTTCGGTTGCACGGTCGACCCCTTGGAGCACCTGGACAATCGATTCGATCCCGCCGCTTTGGGAATAGTCATCCGTAACAGTAGCAGACAGCTTTCTTTTAAGAATTTCTTCCACTTCACGGATCACATCAGGAGAAGTTCCATCCATCACTGCAATCCTCCTGGCAATGTCCGCCTGTGTGTCATTTGGAAGCTCCGATAAAATTTGCCCCGCTTTTTCCGGGTCCAAATATGACAGGACAAGGGCGATGGTCTGCGGATGCTCATTTTGGATGAAATGTAAAATTTGTCCCGCATCGGCCCTTTTGGCAAAGTCAAACGGCCGGACCTGCAAGGAAGCATTGAGCCTTTTCAGCATTTTCGCAGCCTCCTCATAACCAAACGCCTTTTCCAGCACGACTTTGGCATAATCCAAACCGCCCTGGGTTATATATTTCTGTGCAAGGGCAATATGGTGAAATTCATTGACCACCTTGTCTTTTTTTTCGGGTGTCACATTCCTGAGGCTCGAAATTTCCATCGTAAGTTTTTCAACTTCTTTTTCAGTCAATTGTTTATAGATTTTTGAAGCGGTATCGGGACCAAGAGAAATAAGAAGTACAGCGGCCTTTTGAAGGGCTGACATCTTTTGTTTTTTATCCATCTCTCTAAATCTCCTCCTCTTCCTCAGCAAGCCATGTCCGCAGCAGGTTGGCAAATTGTTCCGGGTTATCTTTGGCTAATTCTTCAAGCCGTTCCCGGTTCTCTGCAGCTTTCTGTGCTGCCAGTTCCTCAATCGTTGGCTTTGGAGGTTCCGCAGGCTGGTCTTCGGCGATTGCCGTCATTTCTTCCAATTCTTCCGCTTTACGTGCTCTGCTTCTTGTCCATAGGAAAATAAGAAGAGCTATGATGGCAACCAGAATTCCTCCGATAACGTACCCCCACCATGGCAATACGCTTTTGGATGAATCTTCCCCGCGGCCCATGTTCCCGTTAAACGGCTGTACAGTTACAACAACCTTATCATCAATAGCAGCATCGGAAATGTCCGTCCCGCTTTCCTTGTCAATGGACGTCCTGACGATCGTGGACAGCAGCTGGCGGATATCTTCCCTTCTTTCTTCCGGAAAAGAAGCGGGTTCTTCGGGGTCTGGCGGCTCAACCATGACCTGAATGCCCAGATCCCGGATTTTATATGGGCTTTCCACAATTTCCTTGCGCACTTTATTGACTTCATAATTCAGAGTTTCTTCGGACTTTTCATAATCCCCTGAATTCCCGCTGCCTTCCATGTATTGGCTTGCTCCACTGTCAGCAGGATCGCCTCCTTGCGGTATACCGCCCGCTTGGGCTTCATCGCCTGAGAATGTTTCTGTAATTCTTTGGGCACTGATGGCAATTCCGCGCATATTTTCTTCATCCACCGGTGTAACAAGGTTTTCCTCCCTGTTTTCCTGGGTGAAATCTATATCCGCTGTAACGGAAGTGATGACCTTTTCATGGCCCATCAAGGTTCCGAGCATTTGCTGCACCTGGCGCTGTATATCCCTTTCCAGGCGCTCCTTGATTTTCATTTGCTGATCAATGCCGCTGTCGGCATAAGAACCATCATTCAAGTCGAAATATTCCAGGTACTGGTTTCTGATGACAATATTGTCTGTCGGCAAATTGGGTACACTTTTGGATACAAGGTGGTACAGCGATTTAATTTGTTTCTCATTGAAATCGTGTCCCGGCTTTGTTTGCAGGATAATTGATGCCGATGCTTCTTCATTATCCTCTTTCACAAAGACGCTTTTTTCCGGCATGGTGATCATCACATTTGCATCTTCTATTCCATCAATGCCTTTAATCAGGGCTGCCAGCTCATTCTGGGTGGCATCAAGCTTTAATACGTTGAATTCATTATCTGTCATGCCGAAACCAGCGTTCTCGCTAAAGAAAGAGTAATCGATATTCCCCGATTTGGGGATACCTTCTGCTGCTAGTTCGACCATCAAGTTTTCTGCATTTCCCTCGGGAACCCTTATCGTTGTACCGTTTTCCGTTATTTCGGACTTCACTCCCCTGGCGTCGAGCTCTTCTTTGATGGCACCAGTCTCGGACGGCGACAAGTTCGTATAAAGAGGGACCATGGCCGTACGGATTAATAAAACGGTTAGAATGATAATGAATAGAAGTAAAATAATTGCCGATGAAACAAATACGATCTTTTGTTTTTTTGTTCTTTGTATCCAATACTCTTTCAAATTTGAAAAACGCCTAAACAGTAAATCTTTCATCGATAATCCCCTTAAACATTCTGGTTACACTTGCATTCGCATGACTTCCTGGTATGCCTCAACAGCCTTGTTCCTGATTTCAAGCGCGGCCTGCATGGAAATAGATGCTTTTTGGCCGGCAATCATCACATCATGCAAATTGATTTTCTTTCCCTCTGCAAACATTGATGTGGCCTTGTCTGATTGTATTTGCAGCTTATTCACTTCCTGGATTGCATTTTGCAAGTAATCTCCGAAATTATTCGCTTTATTAAAACTTTCAGCCACTGGCTGTTTGGAGTTTATCGAAGATGCAGCGGGCAAATGAGAAATGACAGGATTGATTGGCATCACTCATGCCTCCTTTCTAATTATTTTCCAATATCCAGCGACTTCATCAACATCGCCTTTGTTGCATTGAATACCGTGACATTGGCTTCGTATGATCTTGTGGCACTGATCATATCCACCATCTCGCGAAGCGGATCAACATTTGATTGATAGACATAGCCATTTTCATCCGCATCAGGATGTTCAGGATCATAAATCGATTTGAATGGGGTTTGGTCTTCGACGATCCTGGCCACCTTTACCCCTGCCGGAGTTTTATTCCCGGCATAGGAGCCCATCGCATTATTTAGAGCCGAAGAAAATGAATTTTCATTTGGCTGCATGACGACCATTTTGCGTCTATAGGGCTGCCACTGGCCATCAACAAGTTTTTCTCTCGTCGTATCGACATTTGCCATATTGGAGGAGATGACATCCAATCTAAGGCGTTGGGCTGTCAATGCAGAGGAAGAAATTCCCATTGTATAGAACATTGTCACTACTACTTTCCTCCCTTGATGACATTTTGTAACAAATTGAATTTCCCGCTTAATCTTTCTGATAAAGTACTGTAATAAATCTGATTTGCCGCAAGATCGGACATTTCTTTGTCAATATCGACATTATTGCCATTATGCCCGTATTGGGCCCGCCTGTCAGATAGCGCAACAGCAGGGTTTTTCATCCTATGGGCGCTAATATGGCGCGGATCGGTCATCCTTAATTTTGCAGCAGAAACCGCCTCATCAAATACTTGGCCAAAGCTCACTTTCTTCCCTTTGTAATTAGGGGTATCGGCATTGGCGATATTTTGGGAAGTAACTTCGTGTTTTAATGCAGAATAGTCCATAGAACGTTCTATCGTCTGAAAACTATCGAATAGATTCACAATAAGCACCTGCCAATTTTCTTCTTGTTTTTCCTAAACTATCCACTATTGTAATCTTTTTGTCATATTACGTCTACACAAGCTGAGTAATTCTTGGTGAATTTTCGATAAAAAACTCGAAAATTGATTCTTTAGTCCCATTAAAAAAATAAAAAAAACGTCCGAATAGACTTCGAACGTTCTTTTTCCTGATTATCATTTATCAGTTTGATTTTAATTTCTCCAATTCAACAAGGAACTTGGAGTTCAACACTTTGATATAAGTGCCTTTCATCCCGAGTGAACGGGATTCGATGACACCGGCACTTTCTAATTTCCTGAGTGCGTTGACGATGACGGAGCGGGTAATTCCTACTCTGTCGGCAATTTTGGAAGCTACGAGCAGCCCCTCTGTTCCGTTGAGCTCTTCAAAAATATGCTCAATGGCTTCCAGTTCACTGTATGAAAGGGAGCTGATCGCCATTTGGACAACTGCTTTACTGCGGGCTTCCTCTTCAATTTCTTCAGCTTTTTCACGAAGGATTTCCATACCAACCACTGTTGCACCATATTCAGCAAGAATCAGGTCATCGTTATCAAATTCCTGCTCAAGCCTTGCCAAGAGCAATGTCCCGAGCCTTTCCCCTCCGCCGTTGATCGGCACGATTGTTGTCAGGCCGGATGAGAACAAATCTTTATTTTCCACCGGAAAAGCTGTATATTCACTGTTCACATCGATGTTTGAAGATGTTTCGGAAATATTGAAAAGCCTCTTTGTATAGTCTTCAGGGAACTGCCGCTCCTCAAGAATACTTTTCATTCTGTCATTTTCAATTTGCTGGCGGACAGAATAGCCCAAAACCTTTCCTCTTCTGCTTAATACATATACATTGGCTTCTATGACATCAGACAACGTTTCAGCCATTTCCTTGAAGTTTACCGGTTTTCCTGCAGCTTTTTGCAGCATTGCATTGATTGTTCTGGTCCTTGTTAATAATTCCATTGTTTCTCCTCCTAAATTTTTCCAAACTTACAACGATTGTTGACATATTTTTTATAAAATAAACTGGCTTAAATCTTTGTCTTTTGAAATTGCTGAAAGTTTTTGGTCCACGTACTGAGCGGTAATTTCCACCTTTTCCATCGTGACATCCGGTGCTTCGAACGACAAATCTTCAAGCAGTTTCTCCATAATTGTATGCAGGCGCCTCGCTCCGATGTTGTCCGTATTCTGGTTCACATCAAAAGCGATTTCTGCAAGTCTGTTAATAGCATCGTCAGAAAATTCTATTTGTATACCTTCAGTTTCCAATAATGCTGAATATTGTTTGATCAGGGCGTTATCGGGTTCAGTCAGTATTTTGTAGAAGTCTTCTACTGTCAGCTTTTCGAGTTCAACCCGAATCGGAAAACGGCCTTGAAGTTCCGGGATTAAATCCGAGGGCTTAGCCATATGGAATGCTCCCGCAGCAATAAACAAAATGTAATCTGTTTTGACCGGTCCGTATTTGGTGACTACAGTTGACCCTTCGACAATCGGCAGGATATCCCGCTGGACACCTTCCCTTGAGACATCTGCAGACGAAGACTGGCCTTTGCTCGCGATTTTATCAATTTCATCAATAAAGATGATCCCTGTTTGTTCGGCCCTGAAAATCGCCATCTGTGTCACTTCATCCATGTCGATCAGCTTTTGGGCTTCATCATTCGTCAGGACTTTCCGCGCCTCTTTGACGGGAAGCTTCCGCTTCTTAAGCTTTTTGGGCATCAGGCTGCTTAAGGCATCCTGCATATTCATCCCCATCTGCTCCATGCCGGACCCTTGGAACAGATCAAACATGGAAGGCTGCTGTTCTTCAACCTCCACTTGCACAATTTCGTCTTCCAGTTCTCCATTTGCAAGCTTTTCCTCAATGATTCTTCTTTTTTCGCGGATGCTCAGCTCTTCCTGTTCATCTTGGGTTGATGAACTTTCAGCCTGCTGGCCTCCGCCAAAGATCATTTCAAATGGGTTTTTAAAGTTTTCCGACTTCTTTTTTCTTGGCACCAGCAGCTCGACAAGGCGGCGGTTCGCCTGTTTCTCCGCACGGTCCCTTACTTCCTGCATTTTCTCTTCTTTGACAATCCTGATCGATGTCTCGGCAAGATCTCGGACCATTGATTCGACATCGCGTCCCACATAGCCCACTTCGGTAAATTTGGTCGCCTCCACTTTTACAAACGGAGCTCCGACCATTTTGGCCAAACGGCGGGCTATTTCCGTCTTACCTACACCGGTGGGGCCCATCATCAATATGTTTTTCGGGATGATCTCATCTCGAAGATCTTCGCTTAACAGCCCCCTGCGGTAACGATTGCGGAGAGCCACCGCGACCGCCCGCTTCGCGTCATTCTGACCGATGATATATTGATTGAGCTTTTCAACAATTTGCCTAGGAGTCATGGCAGCTCCTTTATTAACGACTGTCAAAATAGTCCCTCCCTCTTACAGTAACGTATTGCAGCGCCGACATGTGTTACAATTCTTCGACAATTATTTGTCGATTTGTGTAGACGCATATATCCGCGGCAATTTCCAAGGCCGCTTTAGCCATTTCTTTCGCAGTCAGATGTTCAGCGGCATGATTTTTCAAAGCTCTGCCAGCGGCCAGCGCATAATTGCCGCCAGATCCAATTGCCAAAATACCATCATCCGGCTCAATGACTTCACCCGTACCGGAAATGAGCAGCAGATGCTTGTCATCCATAACGATCAGCATCGCTTCAAGCTTTCTTAAAACTTTATCGCTCCGCCATTCCTTCGCCAGTTCGACAGCCGCCCGCGGAAGATTTCCATTGTATTCCTCGAGCTTTCCTTCAAATTTCTCAAACAATGTAAAGGCATCAGCCACAGATCCTGCAAAACCGGCCAGCACTTTGCCATTGAATAGTTTACGTACCTTGCGTGCAGTATGTTTCATGACTACCGCATTTCCAAATGTCACTTGTCCATCACCGGCCATGGCACATTTTCCCTTATGATGAACGGCGAAAATTGTCGTTGCATGGAACTTATCCATCGTTTACCTCCTAGCATTCAAGCCCGCGGATGGCTGTTCATATATGTTTTCCTTAAATGTTCCTTTGTAACGTGCGTATAAACCTGCGTTGATGACAGGTGCGTGTGCCCCAATAATTCTTGGACTGTCCGCATATCCGCCCCGTTGTTCAGCATATGTGTCGCGAAACTGTGCCGGAACATATGCGGATGGATCTTTCCTGACAGGGATGCCTTTTTCATTACATCATTCAGGACATGACGGATTCCCCTTACAGTTAACGGGCCTCCCCTGGCATTCACAAAAAGACTCCGGTGGCCCGAGCGGTCAACCAGCAGGCTTCTGGCATTATTCATGTAGGATTCCAGAGCCTCTGCGGCAAAGATACCGAAAGGCACATATCGTTCCTTTTTGCCTTTTCCCTTTACCAGAATGGTTGAAAATTCAAAGTCTACATCATCCACCATAATATTTGCGCACTCGCTTACCCTGATGCCGGTGGCATACAGCAGTTCTATAAGCGCGAGGTTGCGTTTCCCCAATGGGGTAGAATCATCGCAGGAATCAAATAGCTGCTGCATCTCCTCTTCATAAAGGAAACTGGGTAGCCTCACTCCTTTTTTAGGCTGTATAACCAAAATAAAAGGATTTTCATGTACGATTTTTTCCCTTAACAAAAACTTGAAGAAGCTTCGCAGGCTTGATATTTTCCTGGCGGCACTTGTCCTTGCATATTGCTGTTCATACAATGAAGAAACATACAAGCGGGCATCGAAATATTCCACATCATCCAGTGTTGCAATGCTTTGCTCTTTCATGAACAGGATGAAATGCTCGATATCTTTTTTATAAAACTCGATTGTGTAAGATGAATAGTTTTTTTCAATCTGCAAGTATTCCAAAAAACTGTTCACATGGTCTTTCATCCTTCCACCCCCGACTATCAAGCCTTCTAAATATTATCACAATTCATTTTTCTATGCAAAGAAAATTAAATATTTTTCGCAAAGTTTTGAATTGCGTTAATTGCACGTTCTGCATATTGCTCATTCTTCAATTTCTTGTTTTTAATTCTTTGGGGCAATTCTGGCAGCAGTCCGAAATTGACATTCATCGGCTGGAAAGTTTTCGAGCCGGTTGATGTAATATAATGGGCAAGGCTTCCAATCATTGTTTCGTTTGGAAAAACTGCCGGTTCTTTTCCCAGTGCCACTAATGCAGCATTCACGCCCGCAGCCAAACCGCTGGCCGCCGATTCCACATAACCTTCAACTCCGGTCATCTGCCCGGCGAAAAATAAATCGGGCTTTTCTTTAAATTGATATGTCCGGTTGAGGACCTTTGGCGAATTGATAAACGTATTGCGGTGCATGACACCATAACGGACAATTTCAACCTCTTCCAATCCCGGAATAAGCCTGATCACCTCTTTCTGCGGTCCCCATTTGAGATGTGTTTGGAACCCTACCATATTATAGAGTGTTCCCGCAGCATCATCCTGCCGGAGCTGGACAACGGCATAAGGGATTTTTCCGGTTTTAGGATCCTCAAGGCCGACTGGCTTCAAAGGGCCAAACAGCATTGTTTTTTTCCCTCTTTGGGCCATCACTTCAATCGGCATACAGCCTTCAAAGAAAATTTCTTTTTCAAATTCTTTAAGCGGGACCGTTTCAGCTTTGATTAAAGCATCATAAAAGCGATTGAACTCTTCCTCGTTCATCGGGCAGTTCAGATAGGCTGCTTCCCCTTTGTCATAGCGGGATTTCAAGTAAACTTTATCCATATTTATGCTGTCTTTTTCAATAATAGGAGCGGCAGCATCATAAAAATATAAATGGTCCTCCCCTGTCAGTTCCTTGAGCTTTTTAGACAAACTGTCGCTTGTCAGCGGCCCTGTGGCGATGATTGTAATACCGGAAGGAATATCAGTAATTTCCTCATTATGGACTGTAATGAGCGGATTTGCGCGGATTTTTTCCGTGACATGTCCTGCAAAATCGTGTCTGTCAACAGCAAGTGCTCCGCCTGCGGGAACGGATGACCGATCGGCAGCTTCGATAATGAGCGAATCCATCATTCTCATTTCTTCTTTCAGGACACCGACCGCGTTAGTAAGGGAGTTTGCCCGTAATGAATTGGAGCAAACCAGTTCGGCAAACTTGTCTGTATGATGGGCAGGCGTTTGCTTGACAGGCCTCATTTCATATAAGTCAACCCGGATTCCCCGCTTGGCAATCTGCCACGCCGCTTCACTCCCTGCCAAACCCGCACCTATAATATTTACCGATTGCATGTATGTAACCTCCAGTATATGATCAATCTTTCACAATTTTTCTCATCAATCCCTATAGCATTTTACCCTAAATGCGTGACAAATAAAAACAATGCGCCTTATAAAGAAAAGCGCAAGCGCCTTGCCCATCGACGTACAGACTGAAGTGCCTCCGACGAGATAAAGGAAACGGAAACGCCCGGTCAGCCTGGACAAGGAAAAGGTGAGTGCTCGGCGCACTCACCTTATTGCTGCGGCTCTTCCTTGTAGTCGCAATTGACACACTGGACCTGATTTCCTTTTTTGAGCTTCTTTTCAACAAGAAGTCCGTCGCATTTCGGGCAAGGACGGTTAATCGGCTTATCCCAGGAGAGGAAGTCGCATTCGGGATAGCGGTCACAGCCGTAAAAAATGCGCTTTTTCTTGCTTTTTCGCTCTATGACATTTCCTTCTTTACATTTCGGGCATTTCACACCGATTTCCTTCACAATCGGCTTTGTGTTTCTGCAGTCAGGGAAATTGCTGCAGGCCATAAATTTGCCGAATCGCCCCATTTTGATAACCATGGGACTTCCGCAGTTCTCGCAGTCTTCCCCGGCGTATTCATCCTTGATTTCCACTTCTTTCATTTCAGCTTCTGCCTTTTTCAAACTCTTTTCGAAGTTTTGGTAAAAGTCATCTATAATCTTAACCCACTGAGCATGGCCCTCTTCAATTTCATCCAGGTTATTTTCCATCTTGGCCGTAAACTCCACATCCAGTACCTCAGGGAAAAACTCCATCATCAGCTCTGTAACAATTTCGCCCAGCTCTGTGGGGATAAAACGCTTATTATCCAAAGCGACATAACCCCTTCTCTGAATCGTATCGAGCGTAGGAGCGTAGGTCGAAGGCCTGCCTATTCCCAATTCTTCCAGAGTTTTGACCAATCTTGCCTCTGTATATCTGGGAGGCGGCTGTGTAAAATGCTGTTTCGGGTTCAGCTTTTCCGAAACGACTTTCTCACCTTCTTCGAAAGAAGGCAGCACATTCTCTTTTTCTTCTGATTGATCATCGGTTCCTTCCACGTATACCTTCATAAAGCCGGGGAATTTTGTTTTGGAACCATTCGCACGAAATGTAACTTTACCATTCACCAGATCAACAGTCATCGTATCCATGACCGCCGGTGCCATTTGGCTTGCAACAAAACGTTCCCAAATCAGCCTATACAATCTTAGCTGGTCGCGGCTTAAATGGGCTTTGACAGCATTCGGTTCCCTCATTGTGCTAGTTGGACGGATCGCTTCATGCGCGTCCTGGGTGTTCGCCTGTTTCTTATCCTTCCGGCCTCCGGCGGCCAGATATTCCTTTCCAAATCGGGAGCTTATATATTCAGATGCTTCTTTTACGGCAATATCAGAAACTCTTGTGGAGTCCGTCCTCATATAAGTAATTAAACCAACGGTTCCTTCTTTTCCAAGGTCAATCCCTTCATATAATTGCTGTGCAAGCATCATGGTTTTTTTCGCTCTGAAATTGAGCTTTCTGGCAGCCTCCTGCTGAAGTGATGATGTAGTAAACGGACGGGCAGGGTTTCTTTTTCTTTCTTTTTTCGTAACAGCCTGAACCACAAAGGAATCACCATCCAATTGCCCGAGTACCTCTTTTACATCTCCTTCAGACTGAAGCTTCTTTTTCTTTCCTTCTATTCCATAAAAAGCAGCCTGGAATTCGTCCTTCCCTTTTTTAAACAGTCCTTCGATAGACCAATATTCTTCGGGAACGAAATTTTTGATCTCATTTTCTCTGTCTATGATCAAACGCACTGCAACAGACTGAACCCTTCCGGCGCTTAAACCTTTTTTTACCTTTTTCCAAAAAAGCGGGCTGATGTTATACCCTACGAGTCTGTCTAATATTCTTCTTGCCTGTTGGGCATCAACAAGATCTTTGTTTATAGGACGAGGATGCTTAAAGGATTCTTTAATAGCATCTTTTGTAATTTCATTGAAGATGACACGGCAGTCTGAATTGATATCCACATCAAGACTATGGGCCAAATGCCATGCGATCGCTTCACCTTCCCTGTCAGGGTCAGCTGCAAGATATACTTTTTTCGCTTTCTTGGCTGCAGATCTCAGTTCTTTTAAAACAGGGCCTTTTCCCCTGATTGTTATATATTTCGGTTCATAATTGTTTTCAACATCCACACCCATTTGGCTTTTCGGCAAATCCCTGACGTGTCCCATGGATGCCCTTACTTTATATTTTTTTCCTAAATATCGTTCAATGGTCTTCGCCTTTGCAGGCGATTCCACAATCACCAAGTAATCCGACATGCAAAAATCCTCCCCAGAGGTAAATTCAATAAATCAGAATAAATCTTATACGTGTATCGTATGTTTGTCAACGAAAGAAATAGAACAGGCGTATAGAAAAGCGGAAGACGGCCGCTTAGGGGCGACAAGCGCTGGAGGACTAGCCAGTGAAGTCGTTCTTTGACTTCATTGGCTAGACCGAAGCGACCTCGAGCCCCTGCCGTCTGCAGCTAGACATTAAGAAAAGCGCAAGCGCTCGTTTAGCGACGTACAAACTGGAGCGCCTCCGACGAGATAAAGGAAACACGGCGAAGAATGCAGGCTCAAGCAGCGACGTCCTGTCGCTTCGCCTGCACTAGCACATCCTGTGCGTCGGAGCCGATGTTGACTTATCGTAGGAGGAGGCGCGAAGTTTGCTAGTCGCTGAGCGCTGGAGCTAGACAAGGAAATACTATCCAAAGTTGTGGAATTTTATGCTTTCTTTAACAACGAGAAGAGCTTAAGCACCTGTTCCAAGCTTCTGTTGATGAATCTATCCCACTTTCCGTAAAATTGCAAGTTTTTTTGATTTTATGTGATGAAATGACTCACTCGATATACAGTTCCTCCAATATATCATAGCCGGAAGTAACAAGCTTTGCCCCTTGCTGTATCAGGCGGTTTGCCCCTTCTGAAAGGGGGCTGCCGATCGGCCCCGGCACCGCAAAAACTTCCCTGCCTTCCTCCAAAGCAAAATCGGCAGTGATGAGTGATCCGCTCCTTGACCTTGCCTGTACGATGACAGTACCTTTGGCCAATCCGCTTATTATACGGTTTCTTTGGGGAAAATGCCATTTTTGCGGCCGCCAGATCGGGGGATACTCCGAAACAATCAAGTGGTCTTTTTTCATCTTTTCAGCCAGCTCCCTATTTTCCGGCGGATATAAATGGAAGAAACCGCCTCCCAACACGGCGATTGTTTTTCCGCCAAGCCGTATTGCTTGCTGGTGGGCAAAAGTGTCGGTGCCTTTGGCAAGTCCGCTGACAATGACAAATCCGCTTTCCAGAAGAGGCTCAAGCAGCAGGCCAATGGCTTTTTTCGCATACGCATCAGCAGCCCTTGCGCCCACTACAGCAATCGATGGCCTTTTAAGAAGCAGGTTGTCCCCCATGAAAAAAAGGACAAGCGGCGGGTCATAAATTTCTTTCAGCATTTCGGGGTATTCCCGGTCTCTGAAAGTAATAACCGATATTCCGCTGGCATGGTATTTTTCAAGAATTTTGTTGATATCGATCCTTTGGAAGTCATGGAAAAATTTCCGTGCAGAAGAGTGGCTCAATTGCAGAAGCTGTTGGAGTTTAGAGGATGAAAAAGAATAAAGATTTAAAAGTGAGGGGTCATGTTTGAGAAGGTTTCTAATTGCTGCGTTCCCCACTTGCGGGCAATGGATCAAATGGAGCAGCCTTTCTGTAAAAATTCGGATCACTTCCTTTTTATTTTTTTAAAAGGAAGCCTCTTTGTTCCTTTTAAAAAAAGTATAAAATTTGGACGAAACATCTATATGGAATGATGTTGTGATATGTCCAGCTCCAGGCGCCATCGGCGAAAGGATCAAGCCGAATTGCTGGGGTGGCTGAAAAGCTGCCTCCTCGCAATTCGTCTTGTGCTTGTCGCCTAAGGCTGCGCGCCTTGCGCTTTTCTTACAAGAGGCTTCCCTATTCAATTAATGTGTCTTGCATTTTTCATAGAGTCCCTTATCCTTCAAGACTCCGATCAATGTTTCACCAATTACTGCAGGAGTATCGGCAACTTTGATTCCGCATTCGTTCATGACACGGATTTTTTCGTCCGCAGTTCCTTTTCCGCCCGAAATGATGGCACCGGCATGGCCCATGCGTTTTCCCGGAGGTGCAGTGCGCCCGCCGATGAATCCTACGACAGGCTTGGCCATGTTCGCTTTTACCCACTGGGCAGCTTCCTCTTCTGCCGTCCCTCCGATTTCACCGATCATAATGACCGCTTCTGTTTCAGGATCTTCATTAAAAGCTTTCAAAACATCGATGAAATTTGTGCCGTTTACAGGGTCACCGCCAATTCCAACCGCCGTTGATTGTCCAATACCTGCTTCGGAAAGCTGATGTACAGCTTCATATGTCAATGTACCAGAACGGGAAACCACACCTACATGGCCTTTTTTGTGAATGTAACCCGGCATGATTCCGATCTTGCACTCCTCGGGAGTGATGACTCCAGGACAGTTCGGACCGACAAGTCTCGTTTTCTTGCCTTCCATGTAACGGACCACTTTGACCATATCCAAAACAGGAATGTGCTCAGTGATGCAGATGGCCAGATCCAGCTCCGCATCGACTGCTTCCATGATGGCATCAGCAGCAAAAGGTGCCGGTACGTAAATAACCGAAGCGTTAGCGCCTGTTTCTTTTACAGCTTCCTCCACTGTATTGAAGACCGGAACTCCTGCCACCTCTTGGCCGCCTTTGCCGGGTGTTACGCCGCCGACAATTTTCGTCCCATATTCAAGCATCTGTTCTGTATGAAAAAGGGCTGTTGAGCCTGTAATTCCCTGTACAATTACTTTTGTGTCTTTATTGACAAAAACACTCATGATTTTCCCTGCCTTTCAAATGATCTTTGATAAACAACTTTGATTCCAAAGCACCTGGGGGTCTCTTTACTTGACCAATTCAACGATTTTTTGCGCACCGTCTGCCATGGAATCCGCAGCCGTAATATTCAAACCGGATTTATTGAGAATCTCTTTGCCTTTATCAACATTTGTCCCTTCCAGCCTCACAACTAAAGGAACTTCAAGTCCGACCTGGTGGACGGCTTCGACTACGCCGGACGCAATGACATCACACTTCATGATACCGCCGAAAATATTGACAAAGATCCCCTTGACCGCATCATCGGAAAGGATGATTTTAAAAGCTTCCGTTACTTTTTCCGCGGTGGCTCCTCCCCCGACATCCAGGAAGTTTGCAGGTTCCCCGCCGTAATATTTAATGATATCCATCGTTGACATGGCCAGGCCTGCACCATTGACCATGCACCCGATGTTTCCGTCCAAAGCGATGTAGCTCAAATCGTATTTTGATGCTTCGATTTCTTTTGGATCTTCTTCATCCAAATCACGGTATTCAAGGATATCCTTATGCCTGAATAAAGCGTTGTCATCAAAATTTAGCTTTGCATCAAGTGCAAGCACATTTCCGTCTCCTGTCACAACAAGAGGGTTGATTTCCGCAATTGAACAATCATTGTCCACAAAGGCATTGTAAAGGCTGATCATGAATTTGGCAGCTTTTCCGACCAATTCATTGGGAATATTGATGTTAAAAGCGATTCTGCGCGCTTGGAAACCGGTTAAACCGACAAGCGGATCAACGACTTCTTTGAAGATTTTTTCCGGTGTTTTCTCGGCAACTTCCTCGATTTCCGTACCGCCTTCTTCCGAAGCCATCAAGACTACTCTATCGGTGCTTCTGTCGACAACAAGACCGACGTAGTATTCCTTCTTAATATCGCATCCTTCTTCAATCAGCAGGCGTTTTACCTCTTTGCCTTCAGGGCCTGTCTGATGCGTAACAAGTGTTTTTCCGAGAATTTCCTCAGCATATGTACGGACTTCATCCAAATTTTTCGCCACTTTTACCCCGCCTGCTTTTCCGCGGCCGCCGGCATGGATTTGTGCTTTTACGACAGTGACATCCGAACCGAGTCCTTTTGCGGCTTCCACTGCTTCATCCACGGTGAAAGCAACTTTTCCATCAGGTACAGATACTCCGTATTTTCTAAGGATTTCTTTACCCTGGTATTCATGGATATTCATTTTCCGTCCTCCTATCGTTACTATGAAAAAATAGATTGCGTGTTTATTGTATTAAAATGATGTCAGGAAGTCCACTTTTTACGGTTGTCCAGTTTTTTCTTCGGCCATTTTCCGATCCAGTCTGTAAATGAAAGCAAAAATTTCTGCAACAGCTTCAAACAGTTCCTCCGGAATCGTCTCGTTCAAGTCAAGCTGGCCCAGCAGTTCCACGAGCGCCGGATCCTGTTGGACCGGTATTCCGTTTTCTTTTGCTGCTTCAAGAATCTTTTCGGCTGTAACACCTTTGCCCTTTGCCATTACGATTGGCGCTTTTCCATCATTTATCCGGCCTCCCAGGGCCACAGCTTCCTTTAACCGGCTTTTGTTCATATTTGAATATCAACTCCTGAGTACAGGCGGGGGCCGCTTTTTTGCAGAGGTTTGTTTTTCTGGCGGAAAGGCTGTTTAAAGTGGACCGCGGACAGCTCGTAATCATACTCTTTCAGTTTTTCTTTCAATTCAGGAATCAGCATGGCTGCGAAGGCTTTGATTTTTGGAGACTCATTTATAACTGTAATATTCGTGATCCGTTTTTGGATTTTCACATCAACCACAGTCTGATCCAAGTTCTCCAAATCGAGATAAAAGACGACCCTGCAATAATCCGGGTCTATTTTGCCGTCTTCGCGCCGCTTCCCCTCCCATTGAAAGGAGAGTTCGGTGCGATGGCCGTATAACTCTAAAGGAATATCAAAAAATAGTTGCTGCATGGGCCCGGTATCAATGGATAGAAGAAGCTGTCCGTTCATTCTGTGAAGCAGCTGCTCTGCCGCCTGTCTTGCTGCGGGATTCATCTTTGCACCAGAACGCCCCAAATATTGGATCAGGAGGGATTTCAGAGATTCTGCCCCGCTTACTTCGCTATCGCGAATAATTGCATGTTCATGAAACAGTCCCATTTGTTGAACAGCATGCTTGATGTTATCCATTGCCGTTTTTCCTTCCAGCATATGCGTCTGTCCGTCTGCTCCGTTTTGGGGAGGTTTTCCTAATTCATTAATCAAACCAGTAATCCTTTGCACAATTGAATCCGGCTCAGTTTCAGAGGCAAGGGCTGTACGCAAGGCAGATAGCGCATCGGTCAATGGAAATTTGCTGCCTGCAGCAAGCAGTGAGTTGAATATGTTTTCCGAAAATGGCATATCTCTGGCGCTCATCAGCTTAATGACATCCAATGCCAGTTTTTTGTCAGATGCCTTCCCGACCCACTGTCCTGCCTGCTGAATCTGCTCCCTCGTCATGCTGAGGGATTCCTTTGTAAAAAATTCGGCGAGGGCATGGTATCCTTTTTCATTTGGCAGTGATAATTGCCTCATGAGTGAGAACTGATCCGCATTTTTTGTGCCGATTAATTTCAGCCGGGGTTCTCCCTCCACCAAATCGACCTGAAGAAAATAGCCTTTTCCGCTTTCCAGAGGGGCTTCGAGCCTGGCAATCAGCCTGTGTGTCCCGAGCTGAATCTCTGCATGCTGGTTTGGAAAAAGCCTATTGACATGAGCAAAAAATATTTGTCCATTCTTTAGTGTGAGCACGCGGTTTTGTCCCGAGCTTAGAGTTTGAAACATATCTTGGGTTAACGCATGAATATCCAGGTCGATCCCCCCTCAAGATTGAAGCATGGCCGCTTGGACAGGAGCAAAAGATTGACGATGGATCGGACATGGCCCAAGCTTTTTTAAAGCATCCAGATGGACTTTCGTTCCGTAGCCTTTATGTATCCCGAAACCATACCCAGGATATTGCCGGTCATATCCGGCCATGAGCCGATCGCGCGTGACTTTTGCAATGATCGACGCGGCCGCAATAGAAATGCTGTCTGCATCGCCTTTAATAATTGATTCCTGCGGATATGGGGCTTCTATTTTCATAGCGTCCAAAAGCAAAAAATCCGGCTGGACGGCAAGCTCGCTGACGGCGAGCTTCATCGCTTTTTTGACGGCCTGATAAATATTAAGGCGGTCAATCTCTTCGGAGGGAATGATGCCAATGCCTATCGCCTCTGCCTCTTCATGGATCCGGTCAAAAAGTTCCGTCCGTTTCGCTTCACTCAACTTTTTCGAGTCATCCAATCCGTAAATTCGGCTGTTTTCATTCAATATGACAGCAGCGGCAACAACCGGGCCTGCCAAAGGGCCGCGGCCGGCTTCATCGATTCCGCTGATCAGCCTGAATCCCTGTGCCCTCAACCGCTCTTCATGTACAGACATCCGTATGTACCGTTTATGCTCGTTACGTTCCTTTTCCTTTTCGGCCTTCCATTTATTTAAAAGGGTTTGCACACCTTTGCGGGAATCCGACTGCAGTTCAATAATAAACTCGTCATCTTCATTTTGTATTTCTGCCAAAGCATCCTTTATCTGTGCAATCGTCTGATTTTTCATCCGGTCCTTTCACCTTCATCCAAGAAAATTTTCATTGCGCTTTCTTCACGGCAATTCTATAAATACAAATGATGAATCCGCAAAATAACGTTCCTGCCAAGAACGTCAAAATGGAAACATGGGGAGAGACAGACGCTCCGAATGCCACTTCACTTTGAAGGTAATGCGCTTGCTCCCAAGAACCGGAGATATCAGGTTTATAAAACATAGTTCTTATGTATCCCGCTAATAGAGTATAGGTAAAATATAAAGCATGAATAATGACAGAGCCTGCCAAAGCATATGCCAAAGCCTTCAAGGTGTCCGCTCCTTTCCTAAAAATAAAGATCCGTATTGGTCTATTCATTTATTTCATCCGGCATATCGAAAGTAATATTGCCCAGCTTCTGTGCCCGCACATCCATGATGACTGTCTCCGCCGTCTTTTCATAATCGACTTCTCCTCCGGATGTCAGGCATCCGCGAAGTTTTCCAATGTGATCAAATACATCTACTATATCTTCTGGTATCTCTTTGAGCTGATACCTTTTTTGCATATTGCCGGGATAGTGGGATTCGAGGAAGCGAAGGGCAAAAACGGCGATATCCTGCATATTCAGAAGCGAATCTTTAATCGCGCCGGTCAAAGCAAGCTTATAACCTATTTTCTGATCTTCAAATTTCGGCCATAATATGCCCGGAGTATCAAGAAGCTCAAGGTCTTTTCCAACTTTGATCCATTGCTGCCCTCTTGTAACGCCAGGAGTGTTGCCGGTTTTGGCAATGTTTTTCTTTGCCAGCCGGTTAATTAGTGTGGATTTTCCAACATTGGGGATACCGGTAATCATCGCCCTGATCGCTCTTGGCTTCAAGCCCTTAGCTTTCCGGCGGTCTCTTTTCTCTTTCAGCAGCTCCTCTGCAGCCCTTACAATCTCGTTCAACCCTCTTCCTGCCTGGGAATTGATTGCAAGCGCTTTAGTCCCTTCTTCCGAAAAACGGCTGATCCATTGCCTTGTCAACTCCGGATCTGCCGTATCTGATTTGTTAAGAAGAATCAGTCGCGGCTTTTGCTGTATGATCTCCTGGAGCATCGGGTTGGCGGATGAAACGGGAATCCGTGCATCCACCAGTTCAAACACGATATCAACCAGTTTTAATTTTTCCGTTACTTCCCGGCGTGCTTTTGCCATATGGCCGGGGAACCATTGGATAGTCATGAATTATGTTCCTCCATCATCACTTAACAATTCTTATATCTTTGATCGGCCAATAGACGATTCTTGCATCTCCTATGACCTTGTCCATGGAAATGGTCCCTATATGGCGGCTGTCTTTGCTTGAGCGCCTGTTGTCACCCATCACGAAAAGTTCACCTTCAGGCACGGTCTTTTGGCCCGTGATCTCTTCCAATGTAAAATCTTCAGTCAGCGGCCCTTCAGGGGTCTGCTCTTTATAGGTTTCCAAATATGGCTCGTCATATGCCTTGCCGTTCACATACAAAGTGTCACTGACATATTCGACTGTGTCCCCCGGAAGACCAATCACCCGTTTGATATAATCCTTTTGCTCAGGCGCATGGAAAACGATGATATCAAACCGGTCGGGCTTGCTCAGTTTATTTACGATCATCCGATCCCCGTTTTGTAAGGTCGGCATCATAGAGAAACCATCCACCACTATCGGGGTAAAAAATGCGTATCGAATAAGTGCAGCCAATCCTACCGCAATAAGCAAGGCCTTTGTCCATTCCCAAAGCTCGTTTTTCTCCTTTGCCATATTGTCACCGTCCAATCCTGAAACTATAGATGTCTTCAAAAATCCTGTATCTTTATTTATTGTACAGTATATTAACCCGTAAAAACACTTTAAACTTGCCGTTAAGAGAAATAGAAAAGGAGCTTGAACCCAAGCCCCTTTTTTCATAACGGATTTGCATATCTCAGCAAGGTTTGCTTCCGTCAAGAAACCAAGCGTAAATTAACGAATTTCTTTAATACGAGCTGCTTTACCGCGTAGTTTACGCAAGTAGTAAAGTTTCGCACGACGAACTTTACCGCGACGCACGACATCGATTTTAGCGATTCTTGGTGTATGAAGAGGGAAAGTACGCTCAACACCAACGCCGTAAGAAATTTTGCGGACAGTGAAAGTTTCGCTTATTCCGCCTCCGCGGCGCTTGATGACTACACCTTCAAACAACTGGATACGCTCGCGTGTACCCTCCACAACTTTCACGTGAACACGAACGGTGTCACCGGCGCGAAACGATGGAAGATCTGTACGCAATTGTTCTTTAGTCACTTCTTCAATTAATTTGTGCATCGTATTCATCTCCTTCCAACCGATGCTCTTGCAAATCATTTCGTTGCAGCGGAACACCGTAGTTACAGACGGACAATCCAGATTGCCACAGTCACAAAGGTAATAATACCATATTGCCTGTGTATTTACAATTAAATTTTGAAGCAGTTTTTTCTCATTCAGTACGATTTTTTTCCTTTTGGGCATTGATATATTTTTCATAGAGATCCGGCCGGCGGTCTTTGGTCCTTTTCAAAGATTCGTTCAGCCGCCACTCTTCTATTTTGCTGTGGTTGCCGGATAACAATATATCCGGAACCTTCATTCCGCGAAAATCTGCAGGCCTTGTGTAATGGGGATGTTCCAGCAGGCCTGTGGAAAAAGAATCTTCAAGCGCCGAATGTTCATTTCCCAATACTCCCGGGAGCAGCCGTACAACAGAATCAATGATGACCATTGCGGCCAATTCCCCGCCTGTCAAAACGAAATCTCCGATGGAAATTTCGTCCGTGACGATCTGTTCTCTTATCCGTTCATCATATCCTTCATAATGACCGCATATAAAGATCAAATGATCCTCTTTCGCGAGCTCCTCCGCTTTCCTCTGGTTGAAACGCTCACCTTGGGGGCACAGCAAAATGACGCGTGATTCCACGCTTTCCTTTCGCACATGGGACACCGCGTCAAAGATCGGCTGGGGCTTGAGCACCATGCCTGCTCCCCCTCCATATGGATAGCCATCGACGGTTTTATGTTTATTTGCTGAAAAATCACGGAAATTTGTAAGGTGATAGGAGACCGATTCTTTTTCAGCAGCTTTTTTTAAAATGGAAGACCCGAATACTCCCGTAAACATTTCAGGAAAAAGGGTCAATACGTCGATCCTCATGACAGTAAACCCTCCATAGGATCTATGATGATCTTTTTCTCTTCAATGGATACCTCTTTTACAACATCGGGAATGTAAGGAATCAATATATCTTTGCCATTGCTGCCGCCGACAACCCATACATCATTTGCCCCGGGGGTTAAAATTTCTTTTACAGTCCCTATTTCGTCTCCCTGCCCGGTTACAACCCGACAGCCGATGATTTCATAGAAATAATATTCTCCTTCGGGAAGCTCAGTCAGTTGATCTTCTTTTATTTTTAATGTAGCATTTTTCCATTTCTCCACATCATTGATATTTTCATACCCTTCAAAAGTAAGAAGATCAAAGTTTTTATGCTTTCGGTGTGTTTTCACTGTTAATGGGGCCGGTTCCTGATGGTTTCCGGGGAATAGATAAAGGGTGCTGCCGGGGGCGTATCTTTCATCTGGAAAATCGGTTGAGGAAATGACCCGTACTTCACCGCGGATGCCATGTGTATTAACGATTTTCCCAACATTAAACCAATTGTCCATACTTTACCTCTCCCTGATCTCTGCTATGATTCCGTCTTTGACGATGATTGTTTTTCCATTGATGATATCTTCCCATTGATCTCCGACCCGAATATCCACCAAAGCCTGGATGTCCTGATCTTTAAGCTCGCTTCCGTATGGAAGCATCCCAAGCTGTTCAATCTGAAAGTCAATCAGCTTGATCTTTTCTTTCCGCAGCTCGATTTCTTTATCAAATTGTGCTTTAAGTCCGGCAGCAGAAAACTTTCTTGTTCTTTCAAGCTTTTTCATTTCGAACAGCAATTGGTCACACTCTTTTTGAAGCTGCTGTTTCGATGTCGTATATTTGACAGAAAGTTCTTCTTTGCTTTTTTCAGTTAAAACCTGTTTGACGGTGACTGTTTGGATAATTTTCACAATCTCATCCTCCGCCTTTGCAAAGTTTAAAAAAAGAGGGGTGTTTCGGCCCCCCTATTCGTCGATCTCTAAAAAAATCCTCTTATGTTGTTTTGACCCTGCTGCAGCGTAAACGACCGTTCTGATGGCTTTCGCCACTCTTCCATGTCTTCCTATCACTTTTCCAATATCATCTTCATGAACGGACAAGTGGTAGGTAATACGCTTTTCGCTTTCATCCATCCGTACTTGGACATCTTCAGGATGATCAACAATCGGTTTTACAATCGACATAATCAATTCCTGCATATTTATCACTGTTATTTGCTATTTTTAGCGTTATGATATTTCTCCATGATACCTTGCTTGGAGAACAAGTTTCTGACTGTATCGGATGGCTTAGCACCATCTTGAAGCCATTTTAAGGCACTTTCTTCATTGATGTCAACAATCGCAGGCTGGGCGACCGGATTGTATGTGCCAACCTCTTCAATGATTCTTCCGTCGCGTGGTGAACGGGAATCTGCAACAACGATGCGATAGAAAGGAGATTTCTTTGCTCCTAAACGTTTTAAACGAATTTTAACTGCCATTTTAATAGCACCTCCGAATTGTTTTACACAAATCAGTATAATATCAATCTGTGTTTTGTTTGTAAAGTGTTTTTTCTTAACACGTTAAAAATTAGAATTTAAACCTTGTCTATATGGTGATGAACAGAGACTTTTTGTTTAATGTCCAGCTCCAGCGCTTATGCTTTTCTCATCACATAAAAGGGAACTTAAATCCCTTCTTTTTCCCTTTTTGCTGCATGCCGCTCATCTGTTTCAGCATTTTTTTCATTTCTTCAAACTGCTTCAACAGCCGGTTGACCTCCTGGATCGTCCTTCCGCTTCCTTTCGCGATCCGCCGGCGCCTGCTGGCGTTGATAATGTCAGGACGTTCCTTTTCCTCTTTTGTCATCGACCTGATGATTGCTTCGACATGCCCGATCTGCTTTTCATCGACCTGTATATTGTCCAGGCCTTTCATTTTATTGGCACCCGGCATCATTTTGATCAATTCATCCAAGGGTCCCATGCTTCTTACCTGTCCAAGCTGGTCAAGAAAATCATCAAAAGTGAAGGATGCCGTACGGAATTTATGTTCCATTTCCTTGGCCTTTTCTTCATCGACATTGGCCTGGGCTTTCTCAATCAGTGTCAGAACATCACCCATACCAAGTATTCTGGAAGCCATCCTCTCGGGATGAAACGGCTCAAGGGCGTCCATTTTCTCCCCCATACCGACAAATTTGATCGGCTTTTGGGCAACGGAACGGATGGACAGGGCGGCACCGCCCCGGGTATCCCCATCAAGCTTGGTTAAAATGACCCCAGTGATATCAAGCTGATCGTTGAAGTTCTCGGCTACGTTTACGGCATCCTGCCCGGTCATGGCATCGACCACCAGGAATATTTCATCAGGGTCAGCCAATTCCTTAATATCCCTTAACTCCTGCATCAACTCTTCATCGATATGAAGACGGCCCGCTGTATCAATGAGAACATAGTCATAATGCTCTTCTTTCGCCTTTTCAATACCCTGGCGGACAATTTCTGCCGGGCTTACCTTGTCCCCAAGTGAAAAGACCGGCATATTCAGCTGTTTTCCGATAGTTTCAAGCTGCTTAATCGCTGCTGGACGATAAATATCTGCCGCAATAAGAAACGGTTTGCGATTGTAGCTTTTCCGGAGCAGGTTGGCAAGCTTTCCGGTCGTCGTCGTTTTACCTGCCCCCTGGAGGCCTGACATCATGATGACGGTCGGCGGACGCTTCGCCACTGCGATTTTGCTCTGTTCCCCGCCCATGAGCTCTGTCAGCTCTTCCTTGACGACTTTGATGACTTGCTGGCCAGGCGTGAGGCTTTTCATCACTTCCTGGCCCACCGCTCGTTCACTTACTTTCTTTACAAACTGTTTGACTACTTTAAAGTTGACATCCGCTTCCAGGAGCGCAAGACGCACCTCGCGCATCATCTCTTTGACGTCCGCTTCGGTCACCTTGCCTTTGCCGCGGATCTTTTGGATGGTCGTTTGCAAGCGGTCGGCCAATCCTTCAAATGCCATCGATCTCCGCCCCCTAATCCAATTCCTCTAATTCATCCAAATAACGGTTCAGCTTGTCATTGTCATCCGGATGTTCATTCATGCTTTGCCTAATCAATGCGATCAGTTTCCTTCGTTCTTCGAATTTCCTGAACAAAGAAAGCTTATGTTCATACTCTTCCAGCAAAATTTCTGTTCTTTTAAGATTGTCGTATACTGCTTGACGGCTGACTCCGTAGTTTTCGGCGATCTCACCAAGCGAATAATCGTCACGGTAGTAAAGGGCCATATAGCTGCGCTGCTTCGGAGTCAACAACGATTGATAAAAATCATATAAATAATTCATTCGCGTTGTTTTCTCAAGCATACTTTAATCTCCACCTTGTTAAGCTAAAAACCTTTACACTTATTAAATGATAAACTCTTTCGCCTGGGGCGTCAAGGTTAATTCCTTTAATTTAAAACAGGATCATTCCTCAGTCTTTTCAATAGCGTCGGAAAACAGTCCGTAAACATATTTTTCCGGATCAAAGACCTGAAGATCATCCATTTTCTCGCCAAGCCCGACAAATTTCACCGGAATGTTCATTTCATGGCGGATTGCCAACACAATTCCGCCCTTCGCTGTTCCGTCCAGCTTGGACAAAACGATTCCGCTGACATCTGTTGCTTCCTTGAATGTTTTTGCCTGAATAAGGGCGTTTTGCCCTGTCGTGGCATCCAATACAAGAAGGACTTCGTGAGGAGCTCCCGGAATCTCCCGTTCGATCACCTTTTTGATTTTTTCCAGTTCTTTCATGAGATTGACTTTATTTTGAAGACGGCCTGCTGTATCGCACAGCAGTATATCCGCTTTGCGGGACCTGGCAGCCTGCACAGCATCATACATGACAGCAGCGGGGTCAGACCCCTCTGCATGTTTGATGACATCGACTCCGACACGCTCACCCCATACTTCAAGCTGATCAATGGCACCAGCCCGGAAGGTATCTCCTGCGGCAAGCAGGACATTTTTCCCTTCGGATTTAAACTTATGGGCCAGCTTGCCGATTGTCGTTGTTTTTCCGACACCGTTCACCCCGACAAATAAAATGACGGTAAGTCCGTCTTCCTGAATATTAAGGGTGCTTAGGTTCTCATCACCGGATTCGTATATTTCGATCAGTTTCTCGGATATAACGGATTGGACATCTGCCGGATCTTTTATATTCCTTTTTTTTACTTCCATTTTCAATTCTTCCACAAGTTCCATGACCGTTTCAAAGCCTACATCCGCCTGGATCAATATTTCCTCCAGTTCTTCAAAGAAATCTTCATCGACCGTACGGTAGCGGGAAACCAGATCATTGATTTTATTGGAAAAGTTATCACGGGTTTTTACAAGCCCCTCCTTAAATTTTTCCGAGATCGAGTCGCCGGAAGCCGTGAATTTATTTTTCAGCCTTTTAAATAAGCTCATTTTGCATCACCCCAATGATTAAATTTACGCCATCATCCGTTCTTCTTCCAACTTGACGGATACAAGCTTGGAAACACCCGATTCCTGCATAGTGATCCCATATAGAACATCTGCACCCGCCATTGTTCCCTGTCTGTGGGTAATCACGATGAACTGGGTATTTTCACTGAATTTTTTCAAATATTCACTGAAACGATTGACATTTGCCTCATCAAGGGCAGCCTCGACTTCATCCAATACGCAAAAAGGAACTGGACGCACTTTTAAAATTGAAAAGAGCAGAGCGATTGCGGTCAAGGACCTTTCCCCACCTGAGAGCAAGCTTAAATTTTGAAGTTTTTTACCAGGCGGCTGTGCAATGATATCAACACCTGTATTCAGCAGGTCATCGGGCTGTGTCAATCTCAATTCTGCTTTTCCCCCACCAAACAACGAGGAGAATACGCCTTGAAATGCTTGTTGGATGGATTGAAAAGTGCTGCCGAACCTTTTTGTCATTTCATCGTCCATTTCATCCATAATTTGGTACAGAGTTTCTTTCGCCTGTGAAAGATCTGCCTGCTGTTCCAATAAAAACTGGCTGCGGCTGAACACCCTCTTATATTCTTCAATCGCCCCGATGTTCACAGTCCCTATTTCTGATAGTTCAATTTTTAGCTCGTCCCGTCTTTGCTTCGCTTCGGATGCTTCAATAGATAAAGAAAATTCCTTTTGGGCACGCTCAAAGGAGATGGTGAATTCATCCCTCAAAATTTTTATGAGATTCTCCATCTCAAGTTCAAGGCGGCCTGCCTTCAATTCTTCGCCTTTCAGCTTATCTGCCAGTCTTTTTTGCTGTCTTGCAAGTTCTTTCAACTCAATCTCCTTGCTGGAGACAGCTTCCTGAAGCCGGGCTCTTTCATTTCGGCTGGTTGAAATATTTTGCAGCGTCGCCTCTCTCTTTGCCTGGGTTTCTTTCGCTTCTTTCTCGAGTTCGGCCACTTTACCCAATATATCTTCATTTTCGGCATGTAGGGCATTCAATTCTTTACCGGCTGCTTCTGACTGCAAGATAGTTTGTTCAATCGAAGCCTCTATTCGCTCAAGATTCGATTGTGCTGCAACCAGCTGTTCCTCCAGTTGGGCACTTTGTATGTTTAATTGGTTGATTGCAGCCAACAGATGGTCTTTTGAACTTTGCTGCGAGCTTTTCTTTTCAGTTAGGCCCTGTATTTTTTCTTCCAATAAACGAATGGACTGCTCCTTGCTTCTTATGGCTTCCGCAATTTGTTCTTTTTGGCGTTTTAGCGATTCTCCTTCTGCAGCAAGCTCCTTCATTTCCATCCCGCTGAGAGAAAGATATTCTTCGGTGTTTTTCAATGTGATTTCCAGCCGCGCCACATCCGATTGACGTTCATAAAGCAGGCTTTCCAATTCTTTCGTTTTTGACTTCCCTTGGGACATACGTTTTTCATAATCAGCCAGCTTTGCTTTTGCGTCATTTACGGCCATTTCAGTGGAAGTCGTCTCGCGTTCCAGAGCAGCAAGCTCTTTTCTGATCTGTTCCAGTTGATTTTTTCTCCCGATCAGGGAGCTCTTTTTCTGCCTGGAAGCTCCCCCAGTCATAGATCCTCCCGGGTTAATGATTTCCCCCGCCGGAGTAACGACGCGAAGCCGATAGCCAGCCAGCTTTGCCAATTCCCCGGCACCTTTTAAATCTTTTGCCACAACAACATTTCCCAACAAATATCTGATGACAGGTTCATATTTCTTGTCGCAGCCAACCAGGTCTGCGGCTACACCAAGGAATGAACTGTGGCGCTGGAGAGCTTCCTTCTGGTTTGGGCTGAGATATTTTCCCTTTATTATGCTCAAAGGGAGAAATGTAGCCCTGCCGAGCCGATTCTTCTTCAAATAGCTGATTGCCTCTCGCCCGTCCGCTTCAGTTTGTACAACCACGTGCTGGACCGCACCGCCAAGGGCCGTTTCTATCCCCGTTTCAAGCTCTTTCGGAACATGGATAAGATCGGCAGCGCTGCCTTCGATGCCCTGCAAAATCGTTCCCTTGGCTTTTAGCACCTCACGGACACCTTGCATGTAGCCTGCGTAATCCTCTTCCATTGTTTCAAGGCTCTCTTTTTTGGCTTTTTGCTGCTGATGGTCACGGTACAACTGAAAAAGCCTTGACTGCTGTTCCTCTCTATATTTTTTGAGAGATTCCAATTCCTTTAGCATTTGCTGTTCTTCTTTTTCAAACGCGCCGATCTGGTCTTTGAGTTCACGCATTTCCTCACGCATGCTTCCAAGCTTGTTTTCAATGGATGCCTTTTCTTCCTCGTATTTCCTTTTGTCTGCTGCAAGCTTTTTCAGCCTGACTTCCTGCTGGCCCAGCTGTTTTTTAATATACTGAAGTTCGTTTTTGTCTGAAACATGCTCATTCATCAAATCGACATAGTCACTTTTTAATGTTTCAATTGTATGATCGAGCGTATCATCCAAGTGATCCAATTCCAGCTTTTTGTCAGACAACCTTTTTTTCAGTGCCGCCGCTTCAGTCTCCTTTTCTGCTATGAGCTGTTCAATTTTCTTTTTTTCACCCTGAAGACTGTTGGTTTTTAACTTTGAGTCTTTTATATTTTCCTTCAGTATTTCAATATTCCGGATCGCATTTCTGCTTTTTTCCCGGAGCACTTGGCGCCTGCCTTCCAGTTTTTCCAAATGTTCGGAAACCGAGAGAAGCTCCTCCTGCAGGCGGTTTATTTTCACGTCCAATTCATTTTGGCCTTGTCTGTCTTCATCCGCCGCCATTTCAAGCTGTTGTATTTCATTGGACAGCTTGATTTCAGAGTCCGTATATGTTTCAAGCTCCTTTTTGGCTTTCTCCCACTTAATATACAGGCTCTCCACTTCCCGGACGATGAGGGCTCCTTCAATTTTCTTCAGTTCATCCTGCTTTTCCAGAAATTTTTCCGCAGTTTCCGCCTGTTCTTTCAATACAACAAGCTGGCTGTCCAATTCATGGAGAATATCTTGGACACGGTTGAGATTTTCTTCTGTTTCTGCAAGCTTTTCTTCGGTTTTTTTCTTGCGCTGCTTATATTTGAGCACACCGGCCGCTTCTTCGAAAATCGTCCTGCGTTCCTCGGGCTTGCTATTTAAAATTTGGTCCACTTTTCCCTGGCTGATAATGGAAAAAGCTTCCCTCCCCAAGCCCGAGTCCGTAAACAGACCTACGATGTCCCTTAGCCGACAAGGATTGTCGTTGATGAAAAATTCACTTTCACCCGTCCGGAAAACCCGCCTCTTTACACTGACCTCATTATAATCAATGGGAAGCTTTCCTCCCTGGTTATCAAGGATAATCGAAACTTCAGCATAATTCAGCGGTTTTCTTGCATCACTGCCGGCAAAAATGACGTCTTCCATCGTCCCGCCGCGCAGCGACTTGGCGGATTGCTCTCCAAGAACCCAGCGGAGCGCATCGGTGACATTGCTTTTTCCGCTGCCGTTCGGCCCGACAACTGCAGTCACACCGGGGACAAACTCCAGTTCTGTTTTTTCCGCAAAGGATTTGAAACCATATATGTTCAACTGCTTGAGGAACAATCACTTTTCCCCCTTTTTTCATCCAATTTACCAAGGGCCATTTGCGCAGCATGCTGTTCAGCCTCTTTCTTGGACCGGCCTTTTCCTTTACCGATCACTTCTCCATCCAGAACTACTTGTGATTCAAACAACCTGTTATGGGCCGGGCCGTGTTCCTTTAAAATTTGATATTCAAGCGTGCCGGATCCGTCCCTTTGGACAACTTCCTGCAGCTGGCTTTTAAAATCCATCACATGAGAAAAAGCACCTATTTCAACTTTCGGAAAAACGATCTCATTCAGAAAAGCCTTGGTTTTTTCCAGCCCCTGATCAAGATATAAAGCGCCAATAAATGCTTCAAAGGCGTCCGCAAGCAAAGCCGGCCTTTTCCTTCCTCCCGTCAACTCTTCCCCTTTTCCGAGCAGGACTGCCTCACCGAATTCCAGTTCGTTGGCAAAGGTGACAAGAGATGGCTCACAAACAATGGCTGCCCTTAATTTCGTCAATTCCCCTTCGCTCATCATGGGATATTTTTCATATAAAAATTGGGAGACTGTCAATTCCAAAACAGCATCACCCAGAAATTCAAGGCGTTCATTGTCTTCATACGGCCTTTTGCGATGCTCATTCACATAGGATGAATGTGTAAAAGCTTTCTTTAAAAGTTTTTCATTTGAAAAATGAATGCCCGTCCGCTCCTGCAGCTTTTTAAACAGGGAGGCCTCCCTTTCAGCTGCTTTTGCATCTTTTCTTGATTTTCGCATTGTCTATCCACCTTATAAGGTAAAGTTAAAGCAGAAAAAGCCCCGCTGGCAAATCAACGGGACATTTAGTTTCCAACGACTAGCTATTGCTTTTTATGTAATTGACTGCGTCGCCGACTGTTGAAATTTTTTCTGCGTCTTCATCGGAAATTTCCATATCAAACTCATCTTCCAATTCCATAACAAGTTCTACAACGTCAAGCGAGTCAGCCCCGAGATCATCTTTGAAAGAAGATTCCAATTCAACCTTTGACTCTTCAACTCCAAGACGGTCAACAATAATTTTAGTCACTCTTTCCTGTATATCTGCCATCCGGTTCACCTCCCCTCAAGCCATTATAATCGAAACATCATAAAAATAAAATAATCATCATCCATTACATGGCCATGCCGCCGTCAACATGAATCGTCTGGCCGGTAATGTAATTGGCATCATCCGAGGCAAGGAATAAAACCGCATTCGCAATATCCGAAGCCAGCCCGAACTTGGCAAGGGGAATTTGCTGCAGCATTGCTTCTTTTTGCTCGTCCGCCAACTGGTCCGTCATATCTGTCGCAATAAATCCAGGCGCAACGGCATTGACAGTGATTCCGCGGGATGCGAGTTCTCTTGCAGACGACTTCGTCAAGCCGATTACCCCTGCTTTTGCTGCCACATAATTGGCTTGTCCCGGGTTTCCGATGACACCTACAATGGAAGCCACATTGATGATTCTGCCGCTTCTCTGTTTCATCATCTGCCTGGTGACAGCTTTCGTGCAAAGGAAGACTCCTTTCAAGTTTGTGTCAATCACATCATCCCATTCATCTTCTTTCATTCTCATGAGAAGATTATCCCTGGTAATGCCGGCATTGTTTACTAGAATATCGAGCCTTCCGAACTTTGCTATAACATCTTTGACCATTGACTGTACCGCATCACTGTCTGACACATTGCACTGATAGGTAATGGCTTCCCTTCCAAGCGCTTTTATTTGTTCCGCCACTTCGTTGGCTTTATCTGTACTGCCGGCATAGTTCACAACGACATCGGCTCCTGCTTCCGCAAGCTTAATGGCAGTCGCTCTGCCGATCCCTCTGGAGGCACCCGTTACGAGTGCCACCTTTCCTTCCAGTTTCATGTTATTCCCCCCTCAGTAATTGTATCGCCTGTTGGCAGCTTTCCGGATCCTGGACGGACATTGTCCTGACATTTCTGTCCACTTTTCGCACTAAACCGGACAATACCTTTCCAGGCCCAATTTCAACAAACTTATCTACGCCAAGATCAATCAGCTTTTGTACCGTATCTTCCCACAGCACCGGGGAATACAGCTGCTCAATCAGCTTTTCCTGAAATGCTTCCTTTGTTGTTTCGGGTGCAGCCGTCACATTGACGACTACAGGGACAGAAGCATCCCGGATGGAAATTTCATTTAAAATGTTGCTGAATTTTTCCGCCGCCGGCTTCATGAGGCTTGAATGGAAAGGACCGCTCACCTGCAAAGGTAGAACACGCTTTGCCCCCTGCTCTTTCGCTTTTTCCCCCGCCTTTTGGACTCCTGCCACCGTTCCTGAAATGACGATTTGCCCAGGGCAGTTTATATTGGCCAACTGAACTGCGTCCCCTTCTTCGGTAACACTTTCGCAAACAGTCTGAAGGATGTCCCTATCAAGACCCAGAACAGCTGCCATTGTCCCTTTTCCGTCCGGAACGGCTTCCTCCATATATACGCCGCGTTTATGCACGGCATAGACGGCATCTTCGAAATCGATTGCTCCGCTCGCAACAAGCGCTGTATATTCACCAAGGCTGTGGCCCGCAGTATAGTCCGGGGTGATACCCGCTTCCGACATGCTTTGCAAAAGGGCAATACTTGTCGTCAAAAGGGCCGGCTGTGCGTTGGCCGTCAATGTCAGCTTTTCCTGAGGACCTTCGAAAATGATGGAAGAAAGCGAATAACCAAGCCGTAAGTCTGCCTGATCAAAAATCTTTTTGGCCTTTTCATTCGTTTCGGCCGCTCCTTTTCCCATGCCCACTGTCTGTGAACCCTGGCCCGGGAAGATAAATGCTATTTTTCCCAATGTCCTGCCCCCTTTATTCTTTTTGTTCCGCGACAGCGGCTTTTATTGTTCCGGCCACATCATTCATCACGATATCCCTTGTTTGGCGAATGGCATGGTATACCGCGTTCGAATTGGATGAGCCGTGAGCTTTGATAACCGGGGCCTTCAGTCCGAACAGTGCGGCTCCCCCGTACTCCGAATAATCCATTTTGTTTTTCAGCTCAACCAGGTCCGATTTAATCAACCCGGCGGCAAGCTTATTCTTAAGGCTGCTTGTAAATGTTGATTTTAACATCGAAAAAAGGGAAGCAGCGGTCCCTTCGATGGCTTTAAGGACGACATTTCCGGTAAAACCGTCCGTAACAACAACATCTGCGTGCCCTTCGAGCAATTCCCTTGCTTCGATATTTCCGACAAAATTAACATCGGAGCCCTCAAGGAGATCAAATGTCTTTTTGGTCAGTTCGTTCCCTTTATTGGATTCAGATCCGATGTTTAATAGAGCGACCCTTGGCTTTTCAATTTTCCTTACTTTCTCAGCGTAAATCTGTCCCATGAAAGCATATTGGAGCAGATGCTCCGGCTTTGCATCCGCGTTTGCCCCCAGATCAAGCATCAAAAAGCCTTTTCCGTCCAGTGTTGGAAGGGTAGGCGCCAATGCGGGCCGCTCGATTCCTTTGATTCTGCCGACGATAAATAAACCGGCAGTCATCAAAGCACCCGTATTTCCAGCGGATATGCAGGCATCGGCTTCCCCATCCGCTACCGCCTGGGCCATCTTCACCATGGAAGCTTCCTTTTTGCGGCGCACTGCCCTGACCGGCTCATCCGTCGGGCTGATCACTTCATCCGTATGGACAATCGTTATCCGTTCATTTGGCTGAAGATGCTTCCGTATCTGTTCTTGATCACCATATAAAACAAATCCAGTATCAGAAAAATCCCGGGCAGCCTTGTTTACGCCGAGAATGATCTCCTTCGGCGCATGATCGCCGCCCATGGCATCAATCGCTATTTTCATAAACTATCTCCCTTTTTCCAAAAACTAAGGCAGCGCGTTTTCTATGACTCAATAACTGCCCAGCTGCTCCAGAGGGCTCCAGTGCTAGCTTCAGCTGTACGTCGATGGACAGGCGCTTTCGCTTTTCTTATTGTCCAGCTCCAGCGCCTATCGACTAGCAGACTTCGGGCCTATTGTGCTCCTGCGGCGTAGCATATTCGAGGATGTTTGGCGAACATCATAGAAAAGCTGCACGACGCCAATTCCAGGAAGCATCACACGAGGCATCTCAAGTAGTAGCTTTCCTACGATAAGTCAACATCGGTTCGCCTGTGGCTCACCGTGTTGTCCGGCTGCGAGTGCCATCGGCTCGAGGTCATAAGCCAATCGCTGCTGAAGGCAAACTACGCCTTCTTCAGCGCTCGTCTTATGCTTGTCGCCGATAAGCAGGCACTCTCGCACTTCATTATCCTTTATCTCGTCGGAGCCACTCCAGTCTGTACGTCGATGGACAGGCGCTTCCGCTTTTCTTAGTCACTGACGATACATTTCAAATTCGCCCCTGAATGCCAGTTCCCCGCCGACAAAGCTCTCAACATCCACGATGGTCCGTTTGTCGCCTTTTTTATATGGGCGCACCTTTGCCTTTGCCACTACCCTCTCTCCCACTTTTACAGAGCGGGTGAAATAGATTTTTGCCTTGACGGTCAAAGCCAGTTCATCATTGATGACCGCAACTGCAAGTGAGTTGGCCTGGGCGAACAAATGGTGCCCCCGGGCGATGGAGTTGCGGGTGAAAACATGTTCCTCCCGGACATCGAATATGGAAATGGCGTTCTGATCTAAATTAAGGTCAACCACCTCGCCGATCACTTCGCTCATCGGAAGTGATTTCACTTCATTTTCCACATGTTTTTCCGCCACAGTTTTTATTCTTTCCCTCAATTCGGGTATTGCCAGCTCCATACGGTCCAGCCTGATCGTCTGCACACTCACCATGAATTTTTCTGCGAGCTCCTCATCCGTTACAAAAGGATTGGCATCTATCGTCTCAGCGAGCAATTTCTGTCGTTCCTTTTTCGAAGGCTTCATTTGATTCACATCATTTCCCGATATTAAGACTTGGTATTAATAGTAGTATATAAAATGCTTCGCAAGCTTGCAACTAAAAAATGCAGCCAGGCCAGCCTAGTCCAGTTTTTCTTCGGACAGGGCGCCCGACTCTTCCAAATGATTTCTTAACGAAGAAAACTGCTCATCTTTCCAAAAAGACTCGGATTCTATCAGCTGCATTGCATCGTTCCTTGCAATCTCAAGGACACGGTAATCGTGAACCATGTCAGCCACTTTAAATTCAGGAAGGCCGCTTTGTTTTTTTCCAAAAAAATCACCCGGCCCCCTCAATTCAAGATCACGCTCGCTCAAAACAAATCCGTCATTTGTTTCGGTCATGATCTGCATCCTTTCTTTTCCGATTTCCGTTTTCGGGTCCGCAAGCAAAATACAATAGGACTGGCTGCTTCCCCTTCCAACCCGGCCGCGCAGCTGGTGAAGCTGGGCCAGACCGAACCTTTCCGCATCATATATCAGCATGAATGTCGCGTTTGGAACATTTACTCCGACTTCCACGACAGTTGTCGATACAAGCAGCTGTATTTCATTTTTACTGAATGCTTTCATGACATCATCTTTTTCCGCCGCAGGCAGACGGCCATGCATCAGCCCCGTCTTAAAACGGCCATGGAAATGATTGGACAGCATATCGTAAACATCGATGGCATTTTGGACATCCAATTTGTCGCTCTCTTCAATTAATGGGCAGATGACATAGGCCTGCCTCCCGTCACGAAGTTCTTTCTCCATGAAATCCAAAACCCGATCCAGCATTTCATGCTTCGCCCAATACGTTTCAATCGGCTTCCTTCCCTTTGGCAATTCGTCAATGATGGAGACATCCATTTCCCCGAACACCGTAATGGCCAATGTGCGGGGGATAGGCGTGGCTGTCATAAACAAGACATCCGGGCTTTCGCCCTTTTCTTTCAGAACCCGGCGCTGCTCCACACCGAAGCGGTGCTGCTCATCTGTAATGACAAGGCCCAGGTGATGGAAGTCAACATCTTCCTGTATAAGGGAATGGGTCCCGATCATGATATCTATATCACCGTTCCTAAGGCGATTTAATATATCCTCCCGCTTTTTGCCTTTCACCGAGCTTGTCAGCAACTCGATGGATAGATCGGTATGTGAAAAAAGACTTTGAAGCGATTCCGCGTGCTGCTCTGCCAAAATTTCGGTCGGTACCATGAGAGCCCCCTGATATCCGGCAGTTACACTGGCGAACATCGCAATGGCAGCGACGACTGTTTTTCCTGAACCGACATCCCCCTGTAGAAGCCTGTTCATTTTATACGGGGATTTCAGATCAAAGCAAATTTCGTTCACAGCTTTTTTCTGGGCATTTGTAAGAGAAAAAGGAAGGGAAGAAATGAAGGCTTTTAGTTTATGAAGGTCATAGTCTTGGCCGACACCCCGGGTGCCTTCCCTTCTCGTCCTGCGAAGGGCCTGCATTTTAAGTTGGAATAGAAGGAATTCCTCATATACAAAGCGTCTCCGCCCTTGCTTCATTTCCTTTCCCGATTCCGGAAAATGCATGAATTTCAATGCATCTGCAATACCTGCCAGCTTGTACTTTTCCAGGAGGGATTCCGGAAGGGTTTCTTCAATATACCCGCTGAAAGTCTCGAACGCCTCTTTAATAAAGCGGCGCAATGCTTTTACAGTCAACTGGCCCTTTACAGCATATACCGGCTGAAAGTCCCCGATCTTTTCATGGGGACCGAGCACGACCTCGTTGCAAGTGAGAGTCTGCCGGTGTTTGTCCCATTTTCCGGTAACAGTGATCGTCCTTTGCGGCTGCAGTTTTCCTTTCAGGTAGCCCCGGTTAAACATGACTGCTTTTACTAAATACCTTCCAACCAGCAGGCGGACAGTCAGACGGTTTCGTTTCCTTCCATAATACACAAGGGAAGGTTCACTATGAACCTTCCCTTCAATCGTAATGCGCTCATCATGTTCTACCTCGGTTAAATCACGCAGCCTTGAGTCATCGTATCGGTAAGGAAGATAGTACAGTAAATCGCGGATTGTATGAATGCCCATGCCTGCCAGCTGGGCGCCAGTCTCATCGCCTATGCCCTTTAAAACTGTCACTTCTTGATCCAAAGGACTATTCATGATCTGCAAAACCGCCCCCCTCAATCAGTAGATTTATTCAACAGAAAAAATGTACGTATATACTGGCTGTCCTCCATCATGGACTTCCATTTCAATGTCTTCAAAATTCTGATTTGCATAATCAGTGAGTTGGTCCAGTTCTTGCTTGTCCGCATCCTCACCATAAAGGACAGTCAAAATTTCCGAGTCTTCATCAATCATTTCATTTAACAGATTTTTGGCAGTTTCCAAAAGGTTAGGTCCCGACGTTACAATTTTACCATCGGCTATTCCCATATAGTCACCTTTAGAGATCTTCACTCCATCAATGACCGTATCCCTGACTGCATAGGTGACCTGTCCTGTTTTTACTTCCTTCATTGCCTCGGCCATGCCCTGGCAGTTTGTTTCGAGAGAGGCAGTCGGATTAAAAGCAAGAATGGCGGCCATCCCTTGGGGCAGCGTCTTTGACGGAACAACAGCGACATTTCCTTCCGCAATGTCTGCAGCCTGTTCGGCAGCCATAATGATATTTTTATTATTCGGCAAAATGATGACATTTTTTGCATTTGCAGATTTTACTGCTTTTACGATATCCTCGGTGCTTGGATTCATCGTTTGCCCACCTTCAATGACGGCAGAAGCCCCGATGCTTTTGAGCAGCTTCCCGACGCCTTTCCCCATCGAAACTGTAATGATGGCATACTCTTGTTTTTCCTTTAATGGGGCCCGGGCGGCCGGTTTTTTCTTCTTAAGGGCACTGTGCTGCTCCCGCATATTTTCAATTTTCATATGGATCAGAGGGCCGTACTGCTGTCCGTACGATAACACCTCGCCGGGCCGCTCTGAATGAATATGGACCTTCGCCACATCTTCGTCCGAAATGACAAGAAGCGAATCACCGTATTGGCTGAGATCGGAGCGGAATTCCTCTTCATTATAAGGGCGTTTGCCGTTTTCCAGCCGAACCATGAATTCGGTGCAATACCCAAATTTAATATCCTCCGTATCCATAAAGCCATGGACATTTTGATGATGTTGTGCACTGACCAGTTCTTCCATCGAAGGAGCAGCAGGCCCCGCACTCGGAATCTCCTTCCCGGCAAGGGAAGACAAGAAACCTTCATAGACGAATACAAGTCCCTGGCCGCCGCTGTCTACGACTCCGACCTCTTTTAATACCGGCAGCAGGTCCTGTGTTCTTTCTAAAGATCTTTTCGCCTCTTCCAAAGTTTTTTCCATGATTTCTATGAGATCATCCGTTTTGCCGGCAGCCTTTACCGCTTCATTCGCAGCATCCTTGGCCACTGTTAAAATGGTTCCCTCGACAGGTTTCATGACTGCTTTATAGGCTGTTTCCATTCCGGCTTTCAGCGCATGGGCGAATTCTTCCCCCGTGATCGTTGATTTATGCTCGATATCTTTAGAAAAGCCTCTGAACAGCTGGGACAAAATGACACCCGAATTCCCCCTGGCCCCCATTAACAGGCCTTTGGCAAAGGCGGCACCCACCTTTCCAATATGGTCCTGCTTATTCGCCTGGGCTTCTTTTGAACCGGATGTTATGGATAGCTTCATATTTGTTCCCGTATCACCGTCCGGTACGGGGAAAACATTTAATGCATCAACGATTTCAGCATTTGCTGACAAATGATTCGCACCGCTAAGAATCATTTCGGCAAAGCGGTTACCATCCAAAGATGTAATCGACACGAACTTTTCCTCCTCATTACGGATTCGTCACACGAACCCCCTGAACATAAATATTGACAGTATCGGCAGACATGCCGATCGTTTTTTTCAGTGTATATTTGACTTTAGACTGCACATTAAATGCCACTTCAGAAATTTTTGTCCCGTAACTGACGATAATGTACATATCGATATGGAGTTCATCGTTTTCCTGGCGAATGACGACTCCTCTGGAGAAGTTTTCTTTTCTTAGAATCTCGGTCAATCCGTCACGAATCTGGCTTTTGGAAGCCATACCGACGATGCCGTAACAGTCGATGGCAGCGCCGCCGGCAATCGTAGCAATCACTTCATTGGAAATATCAATTTGGCCAAATTTCGTTTTCATTTCAATGGACACAAATTATCCCCCCTATTATAATAAGCCGCGTACCTTTTGTTCCCCTTAGTGAGCTATGATTATATTACTATAACGGGTTCCATTTTAAAAGCGGAAACAGCAAGTTCATGCTGTCAAGGATTCAAGCATGACAGAAGTTGAATGATTTGTTGCATTGCGGGCCTTTCTGTGATAAATTATTAAAGTATCTTTTCATAAAAAGGATGAAATAATCATTCGATTATTTATGGTAATGCCAGTGACAGGAGGGGAATCATCAATGTCTAAAAAATGTGTTATTACAGGACGGAAAACAAGTACAGGCAACAAACGTTCACACGCAATGAATGCCAATAGACGCACTTGGGGTGCAAACCTTCAAAAAGTACGCATTTTGGTCGATGGAAAACCAAAGCGTGTCTGGGTTTCCGCTCGCGCCCTTAAATCAGGCAAAGTGGAAAGAGTGTAACACAAATGCGTACGGCGCCCGTAATCGGCGCTTTGCAGCTGGACTGATATTCGATTTGAAACACAAAAGAGGCGCCTTGAACAGGTGCCTCTTTTTGCGTTTCCCAAACTTATTTGCGAGAAAAATATAGCATTCAGCCCCAACTTACGTCCAGCTACAGCGCCTATAAATTAATCTTTCTTGAACGTTCCAAGCATCGCTCTCACAATGCCCCCTAAAAACCTTGGAAGCTTGATTGTATAAAACTTCATACAGGTCCCCTCCTCATCACTATAAAAAAACTGACATTTTCTCATTCATATCATATTCATGATCTATACATAAGTACGCATAACCAGTTCATTCATGCCAATATTAATCCTTGCTCCTTATCATCATTAATATGCCTTTTTCGAATGAAAAATGACCAGTTTCCTGAATAAGTTCATTGCTGATGCATAGGGAAGAACCTACAGGGACGTGATGATGTTTGAGGGGATACTTGAATCCTTGCAATGTCAATCCATATACATCTGAAAAAATCGGGATAAAGGAGATGAACTTTTTCTCCCCATCGCGCTTTATTTCATGGGCCCCCGGCAAATGGACCGAAAGATTGTTTTGAACATCAATCAATTCAAAATTGATACCGGAATGGTCCCGTTTGAATTTACCCAACATAAGCGCATTTGCCATGAAATGATCAAGCCGGCCCCCCGTCCCGCCGAATATCTTGACAGCAGGCGGATTCATTTCCAATGCCCACATGATGGCCAGCTCCATGTCCGTTTCATCTTTTTCCGGCTTAAACCGGCGCAGTGACGGAACTTGACGTTCAATCCTCTCCAATTCTTCTTCCTTGATCGAATCGAAATCGCCGACAGCCAAATCCGGCTGGAGCCCTGCATGGAAAATTGTTTGAACTCCTTTGTCAACGCCGATCCATACGATGTTTTCTTCCTGATATTCAGATAACTCCGGAATTAACGCTCCGGGTCCTCCGGCTACGATATGAATTGTTTTTTTCAATGGAATTCACCGCTTGTCATGCTTGCTTTAATTGATTTCGAATATCATCAATCGCTTTTTTCCGGTCAGGCTGATTAAAAATGAAGGACCCGGCGACGAAAACATTCGCACCTGCTTCCTTGCACAGCCGGGCTGTATCAGCATTAATTCCGCCGTCCACTTCGATTTCCAGATCCAGGCCTCTTTCATCCGCCATGTTTTTAACTTCCGTTATCTTTGGAAGGACGGACTCAATGAACGACTGCCCCCCAAAACCGGGGTTGACCGTCATTAATAAAACCATATCGATATCTTCCAAAACATGCTTGATTGACTCGGCAGGGGTGGCAGGATTTAATACGACGCCTGCTTTTACACCGTGTTTCTTTATCTCTTGAAGCGTCCGGTGCAGATGCGGGTCGGCTTCGACATGGATCGTTATATAATCAGACCCGGCCTTGGCAAAGTCTCCTATATATAAATGAGGATTCTCTATCATCAAATGTACATCAAGTGGAAGGTCCGTCACCGTTTTGATTGCGGCTACAGTTCCGGGGCCCATCGTAATGTTCGGGACAAAATGTCCATCCATGACATCGATATGAATGTAATCTGCTCCTGCAGCTTCCACTTCTTTTATTTCATCCCCAAGTTTCAAAAAATCGGCTGCAAGAATTGATGGTGCAATCTTCATCTTAATACCTCGGCTTTCTATTCTTTATTTCTTGGTAAAAATCCTGATAATGATCATAGCGGTATTGGCGGATTTCGCCGGATTCGACTGCCTGCTTTACGGCACAGCCAGGTTCATTTATATGAAGACACCCCCGGAATTTGCAGTTTTCTCCGTATTGCTCAATTTCCGGAAATGTAAATGGCAGATCTTCCGCCTCCATTTCCGGGAACTCCAATGAACTGAATCCCGGTGTATCAGCAACGAGGCCTCCCCCGATTTGAAGAAGCTCCACATGGCGGGTGGTGTGCTTTCCCCTTCCAAGGTGGTCAGAAATATCCGCAGTTTTTATATCCAACTGAGGATGCAATGAGTTGAGCAGGGACGATTTCCCGACTCCGGATTGTCCGGCCAAGACGCTGATTTTTCCATCGATGAATGGAAATAGTTGTTTTAGCCCATCTCCGGTCTTTGTCGACAATTGAAAAACTTCATAGCCGATCGACTGGTATCCATCAATGTACCAGCCGATCTTTTTCTTTTCCTCCTCAGATAACAAATCCATCTTTGTGATGCAAATGACAGGAGTAATGTCATTCGCTTCAATCACTGAGAGAAAACGGTCAAGAAGCAGTGGACTGAAGTCCGGCCTGGCCGCCGAAAAGACCAAAATCGCCTGGTCGATATTGGCTATCGGGGGCCGGATGAGCTCATTTTTTCTCGGTTTGATTTCCATGATATAGCCTTCCGTTTCGTTTTCTGACTGGAAGACGACATAATCCCCGACAAGAGGGGTAACATTCTTTTTCCGAAAAACCCCGCGTCCGCGGCACCGAATGATATTTTCCCCTTCGAGTACATAATAAAATCCGCTCAATGCTTTAATGATTTTTCCTTCCGACATGGCATCCATCCTTTTTTTCAAAAATTATTTTCCTGAAACTTCCTCGTCCAAGATGACCGTATTATCCCTTACAACTTTGTAGCCTGCTTTTTTTCCTTTTTCTATTGTAAATTCCAATTGTCTTTTCTCTGTGGAATCAATCGTGAATGTTTCTGCCGGCACTGTCATGCTGTGATTCATATCTTCGATAAAAATCCTGATTTCCTGCGGCTTTCCTTCTTCACTTGGCTCATATGGAATGGTAATTTCTTTGGTCACCTTTTCAGGCGGGATTTCTTTCTGCCCTTTTGATATGGTCACTTTTACGGTAGAGCCTTTCATCAGCTCGGTACCCGGGGCTGGATCCTGCTTTATGACGAGCCCCTCCGGCACATCGTCCGAATATTCTTCATTGGAAGAATCGATTATTAACCCGGTTGATTTTTCATAGCTTTCAAGACCTTTTTGGTTATTGCCTGACAAATCTTCCAAAGTGACCTTTTCTTCACCCAAACTCACTTTAAAAATCAATGTGGTTTCAGAAGGAACCACTTCAGAACCCGGTGCGGGATCCTGCTCAATGATTGTCCCCGGTGCAGCAGTATCATAGACATCTTCTCGATCAATATGATCGAAGCCTTCTTTGTCGAGCAGTTCAACAATTTTATCATAGTCCCTGCCCTTGTAATCGGAGAGCTCAAATTTTTCCTTGCCTGTGCTCACATAGACATTGATCAAACTGCCTTTTTTCACTTCACGGCCGGCCTTCGGGCTTGTCTTGATCACTTCGCCTTCCGCCACAACTTCATCGGTTGTTTCAATTTTTTCACCGACTTCAAATCCGGCATCCACCAGACTCTTCACCGCATCGTCATACATCTCTCCGCTCACGTCCGGCACTTGTACCACTTTGGCGCTCATCAGTGCGGGCATCATTATGAGGAAAACTGCGGCAATAATCAGGACAGCCAGAATGGAGCCGACAACCCAAGGCCACTTTTTCCTTGTTTTTTTATTTTTATCCTTGTTTTTCTTGTCCGTTTTTTCTACGTCTTTCGTATCTATTTGATGGATCATTGTGTCATCGTCGAGTGATTCAACATGATCTTCTGTTATGACCGGGATGGCTTTTGTTGCTTCATGATCTTCCGGAATGATGAACTTCGGTTCTTTCATCCGCTCCGGATCAAGTGCTGTCTCCAGATCTTTTTCCATTTCTTCGATACTGTTATAACGGAGGAAGGGATCTTTGGCTGTTGCCTTCAAAACGATATTTTCCACGCTTTGCGGGATATCGGGGTTCCACCTTGTCGGAGGCGGAGTTTCCGATTGCAAATGTTTTAAAGCGATAGAGACAGCCGACTCGCCGGAAAAAGGAAGCCTCCCTGTCAAAAGTTCAAACATAACGATCCCCAGTGAATAAATATCCGATTTTTTTGTCGCCATTCCCCCCCTGGCCTGTTCAGGGGACAGATAATGTACAGAACCGAGCACAGCATTTGTGTGCGTGATGGACGTGGCACTTAATGCCATGGCAATACCGAAGTCCGTTATTTTCACATTGCCGTCGTGGTCTATTAGAATATTTTGAGGTTTGATGTCACGATGGATAATATGGTTATAATGGGCGTGTTCAAGAGCAGAAGTCAGCTGCTTGACAATATCAATCACTTTTTCAACCGAAATGGGATAATAGTTTTGTATGTATTGCTTCAAGGTCAACCCGTCCACATATTCCATGACGATGTAGTAAATATTATCTTCTTCACCTACATCGAAAATGTTTACGATGTTCGGGTGGTTCAGGCTTGTCGCCGACTGGGCCTCCCTCTGAAACCGGCGGATGAATTCTTCTTCGTCCGCGAAATCCAGCCTCAAAATTTTCACCGCCACATCACGGTCCAATATCATGTCACGGGCCAGATAGACGTTGGCCATTCCGCCGCCGCCAATCATTTTAATGATTTTATAGCGCCCGCTAATTCTTTTTCCGATCAGCATTCATTGCACCTGCTTTCACCGCGGGCCGCATATTCTACTATGGCAAGTGATATATTATCTTCTCCGCCATATTGATTGGCCAGTTCAATCAAACGGTCAGCCTTCTCTTCTTTTGTCAGGGATGCTTTCAATGTTTGTTCCATTTCAATTTTGCTCACTTTATCGGACAAGCCGTCCGAACAGAGCAATATTTTGTCCCCTTCTTCAAAAGTGAGGGTTTTTGTATCTATGTCTATTTCCTCTTGGGTCCCGGCCGCTTTTAATACGATATTTTTCCTGGGATGATGCGCAGCATCTTCAGGTGATATTTGTCCGGTTTTAACAAGCTCGTTCACAAAGGAGTGATCTTCCGTCAACTGGGCGTAGCCTTGCTCATTCATTACATAACAACGGCTGTCACCGACATTTGCCACTGTTGCAAACCTGCTGGTGCAGATTGCGGCAACGATCGTCGTTCCCATGCCTTCACAATGTGAGTTTTTTTTCGCATGTTCAAAGATTTTTTTGTTGACAGCAGCAAAGTGTTCCTGAAGCCATTGTTCCGCTTCCGCAGGAGTAAGGGCTGTTCGGACCTCTTGCCATTGTTGTTTTAATTCATTAACAGCAATGCCGCTTGCCACTTCACCCGCTTTGTGCCCCCCCATTCCGTCAGCCACAATTGCCAGCACTTCCCCCTGCACATTCATGAAGACCCCGCCATTGTCTTCATTATGCTGCCGGACCTTTCCCGTATCTGTTTTAAAAATTGCCAGCATATCCTACCACCTCACCCTTCAATACAAAATCTGCTATTGTCATTATTTCCATACTATGATCCTTTTTTTCTGAAAGAGGATATAAAAAACCCGTCTCCGCCGAAATCCTGCGGGAAAATTTGCAATGAATATTCATTATCCTTCATTGGCAGTGCTCCCGGCATTCGAAGACAATTCGGTTCAAACTCAGGGTGATGTTCCAGAAAGTGTGCGGCCGTTTCCTCATTTTCTTCTTTATCGACGGTACATGTACTGAACACAAGTAATCCGCCTTTTTTAACCAGCTTGGACGTTTCATTCAAAATATCCGTCTGTACGCTCTTTAGTGCATAAATATCTTCTTCGGCCTTAGAATACTTGATATCAGGCTTTCTCCTCAATACTCCAAGTCCCGAACAAGGGGCATCCACAAGGACCCTGTCAAATGATTCCATTTCAAAGACATCCCCCGTTTTGCGGCTGTCCATGGCCTTTGCCTCCACATTTTTCAAATGAAGCCTTTTAACCTGATCCATAATCAGTTTTACTTTATGGGGGTGCAGATCAAGTGCAATCACTTTTCCTGTATTATCAAGCATTTCTGCAATGTGGGTTGTTTTTCCTCCCGGGGCTGCACATGCATCCAGCACTCGCTGGCCGGGTTCAAGCTCAAGGGCATAAGCCACTAACATAGAGCTTTCATCCTGAATCGTAAAAAGCCCTTCTTTATATGCTTTTGAACGGGCAAGGTTTCCTTCCACCGCTTGGATTCCGAATGGAAGCAAAGGACTCGGGACAGCCGATATCCCCTCTTCCTTCAGTTGTTCAATGACATGCTCCCGGTTTGTGAGGGTTTCATTCACTCTGGCAGTCTGTACAGGGGCAAGAAGGTTCTCTTCACACATTTTCTTTGCTTGATCAAAACCATACTGATCAATCCAACGCTTAACGAGCCATTCGGGATGGCTTGTTTCGATGGAAAGCCGCACGGTTGGATCTTTAATTTCATCAAGGGAGGGTATTCCCTTTCTTTGAATGGATCTCAATACTCCATTTACCAGTCCTGCTATCCCTTTATGGCCGCGTCTTTTAGCAATTTCAACAGCTTCGTGGATGACTGCGCGGTCCGGAATCTTGTCAAGGTATACCATCTGGTAGACGGAAAGCCTCAATAAAAGCCTGACCCAATGTTCCACTTTCTTTTTTACAAAAGGATTCAAATAATAATCAAGCGTCATTTTCCTTTGGATTGTCCCATAGCTGATTTCCGTCAAAAGGGCGGCATCCGCACCTGTGAATTGATACTTTTTAATTGTTTCGTTGAGAAGGAGATTGCTGTATGAACGGTTCCTCTCCACCGCTTCGATAATATCCAGTGCAGCTTCCCTGACGTTTTTTTTATGTTTATTCATCATGTCCGCCCAATTTCAGCCCCGGTTCCAGAAATGAGCCGGCTCCCCTTAAAAATTGGGAAGCGGGCATCCTTTTCTTGCCGGCAGGCTGAAGTTCAGTTATTTTTATCGCAGTGTCATCCCCGCTGGAAACGATAAACCCGTCTTTTTCGACTTTTATAATCGTTCCTGGTTCGCCAACTTGGCCGGCCTGCTTTTGCGCTCCCCAGATTTTTAGCACTTCATTGTTGAGCTTTGTATAGGCCACGGGCCAAGGCCGCAGGCCCCGGATTTGATCATAGATTTCCCGGCCGGTTTTTTTCCAGTCAATCTTTTCCTGTTCACGTGTAATATTGGCGGCAAATGTAGCCAAATCCTCGTTTTGGGGAATTCTATCAGCTTCACCGGAAATGATTTTCGGCAGCGTATCAGAAAGAAGTTCAGCGCCTGCCGAGCTTAATTTATCATGAAGGGAACCGACATCATCATGTTCTTCTATCGGCACTTCCACCTGGCTGATCATATCTCCCGCATCTAATTTCTCAACCATATGCATGATGGTAACACCGGTTTTATCTTTCCCTTGTAAAATGGCATAGTGAATGGGGGCCCCGCCGCGAAGTTCAGGAAGGAGGGAAGCATGCACATTGATGCAGCCAAGCTTTGGGAATTCCAATATTTCCTTTGGCAAAATTTGTCCGAATGCTGCCGTAATGATCAAGTCAGGGCCAATTGCCAATATTTTTTCCGTTTCCTCTGCAGCACGGATTTTTTCAGGCTGGAAAACAGGTATGCCGAGATTCACCGCTTCCACCTTCACAGGCGGAGGGGTCATCACTCTTTTTCTTCCTACAGGGCGGTCAGGCTGTGTGACAACAGCCGCAACATCATAACCGTCTTCAACGAGTCTTTTCAAAATGGGCACGGAAAAGTCAGGCGTGCCCATGAATATCACTTTTGTAATTGTTCTTCACTCCAATCTCCCAGTTCCGATTCATCGACATATTCAACCACTTTCGATGTAAAAAGAACCCCATTTAAATGATCGATTTCATGCTGGATGGCGCGCGCCAGATAGCCTTCCGCCTCCAAAATAAATTCATCCCCGTAACGGTCGTTTGCTTTGATTATGACCAATTGCGCCCGCGGGACTTTTCCATAAATGCCTGGAAAGCTTAAACATCCTTCAATGTCGATCTGTGTACCTTTTTGCCCGATGATTTCCGGGTTGATCAATTCAAACCGCCCTGATTCTTCCCCTTCCCCAATATCTACTATTGCAATTTGGCTGATTATGCCGATTTGCGGAGCCGCAAGCCCGACACCATCTTCGGCGATCATCGTGTCATACATATTATCCAATAGACGATGGAGATTCTTGTCAAAGCTTTTCACCTGTTCACACACAGTTTCAAGAATTTCATTTGGGTGGTGAACGATTTGAAGTATAGACAAAGCTGACCCTTCTTTCTGTTCGCTACATCATATTATATGGGTTTATATCAATCGTGATGGATAAACCATCACGGGAAGCTTGTGGATTATAATGCTCCAGTACTTTTCTCATTGCTGAAAAAAGGTTTGGTTCACGCTTGTATTTTATCAGACATTGATAGCGATATCTATCATTGATCTTTGGTATCGGCGAAGCGACAGGGCCCAATAAAATCGCTTCTTCAGAGATGTTTGATTTTAAGAAATTTGATATTTTCTCGGTAGCGGCCACCGCCTGCATCAGATCCTCGTGGGTGACGGTCACAAGCGCCAGGTAATAAAAGGGCGGGTATAGACCGATTTTTCTCATGGCCATCTCTTGATTATAAAAACGTTGGTAATCCTGCAGGGCGGCCAATTGAATGCTGTAATGTTCGGGGGTATACGTTTGAACAACCACTTCTCCGGACAATTCATGCCTTCCCGCCCTTCCGCTGACCTGGGTCAGCAGCTGGAACGTTTTTTCTGCAGCCCGAAAATCCGGCAAATGCAGCATCGTATCCGCACTGAGCACCCCTACAAGGGTGATATTGGGAAAATCCAGGCCCTTGGCAATCATTTGAGTCCCCAGTAAAATATCTGCTTTACCGGCTTGGAAATGCTCGAGAATCTTTTCATGTGCCCCTTTTCTCGTCGTTGTATCCACATCCATCCTTATAATCCTTGCTTCAGGGAGGAGTTTTACCAGTTCTTCCTCAACTTTTTGTGTACCCATCCCAAAATATCTGATATGGCTGCTGCCGCATTCCGGGCATTCCGCAGGAACGCCCGTCTGGAAACCGCAGTAATGGCACTTCATTTCATTGGATGAGCGGTGATAGGTCATGGAAATATCGCAATGGGGACATTGCATGACATAACCGCAGTCCCTGCACATGATAAAAGTGGAATGGCCCCGCCTGTTCAGGAACAGGACGGTCTGCTCCCCTTTATGAAGGCGGTCTTTTATTTTTTCAAACAGATCGGATGAAAACATCGACCGGTTCCCGCTTCGCATTTCCTCTCTCATATCAACAACCGTTACTGGAGGCAATCCCCTGTCATTCATTCTTTTTGAAAGGGTGAGCAGGTGATAGACGCCTTTTTGGGCCCTGGCAAAAGACTCAAGCGAAGGTGTCGCGCTTCCGAGAATGACAGGACAGCGATGGTACTCCCCTCTTTTGATGGCTACATCGCGCGCATGATACCGCGGAATCTCTTCCTGTTTATAGCTTGACTCATGCTCTTCATCGATAATGATGATGCCGAGATTCTCAAAAGGGGCAAATATCGCAGACCGTGCGCCGACAACCACTTTCACTTCTTTCCTTTGAATCTTTCTCCACTCATCGTATTGTTCCCCAATGGAAAGCCGGCTGTGCAAGACAGCCACGTCGCTTCCGAATCTTCCTTTAAACCGCTCAACCATCTGGGGGGTCAAAGCAATTTCAGGAACAAGGACGATCGCTTCTTTTCCCTGTTTGATCACTTCCTGGATCGCCTGCAGGTACACTTCCGTTTTCCCGCTTCCGGTTACGCCATATAAAAGAAACGTTTCATGTGATCGTTCCGCGATAGAACGCAAAATCGGATCCATTGCTGCCTGCTGGTCCTTTGTAAGAGGGAGCGGGCTTGTTCTTTCAAAGTCTTTGTGCTCATAAGGATCACGGTATTCTTCCACCATATGTTCCGATAAAACGCCTTTTTTGATCAGTGCCTTAATGGCAGCTGCGGGCACCCCGGCTTCCTTGGCCAAAACAGCCGCTTCAATCATACCCGGCTCTGAATCCAATAGATGCCGGATCAGCTTTGCCTGGTTGACGGCGTTGGATGGGAGTGAAAAGAGAATGTCTTCCAGCTCATCTTTTCCAGCGGCCAATTCAACAGCCCTTTTCAACTTTTTCCTTGCCCTGTCCTTTACAAAATAAATCACTTCGGCGTTGCCTTTTTCAATCTCTTTATGCAGTGCCGGGAGAAGGCTGCGCTTTTCAGCTTCTTTCCATGTAACCTCCTGTTTTCCCTCAAACAGCTCATCGAGGAGCAGGCTCGCATTGTCCGTCCTTCTGATGATCTTTTCATACTTGGCTTTCATGGCAACGGGCAGCATCGCATGAAAAACAGATACTTTATAAGATATGGTCTCCTTCGCCATCCAGTCTCCCAATTGAAGCAGTTCTTCATTCAATACCGGCGCCAAATCAAGCGGCTGAATGATATTTTTTATTTTTTCTATATCCGTATGTTCGTTCAACTTGACAACAAAGCCCTGTATGGACCTTGGGCCGAAGGGAACAGCTACCCGCATGCCCGGCCGGATCATGCCTTCCCATTTTTTCGGAACAGCGTAATCGAATACCTTGTCTGTCCCCAAGGAAGGGACATCAACAATAACCTGTGCTATTGTCATAAGCGTCAATCATCCCCCAGCTTTTCCGATATCTCCAATAAAATCCTTCTTGCCGTTTCCTGTTTGCTCAATAACGGGAGCGAAACGCTCGAAAGGTCTTTATGAAAAATTGTGACGATATTCGTATCCCCTGCAAAACCGGCCCCTTCTGCAGCTACATTGTTCGCCACGATCATATCTGCATTTTTCTTGATCAGCTTATTTTTGGCATACTCTTCCATATTGTCGGTTTCTGCAGCAAATCCGACGAGAAACTGGTGTTTTTTCTTTTGTCCCAGCTCAAATAGGATGTCTTTCGTCCTTTCCAGTTCTATGGCCATGTCGCCAGCCTGCTTCTTCATTTTCGAATCATGTACCAATTTCGGCCTGTAATCTGCAACTGCGGCACTCTTGATGATCACGTCGGCTTCATCCGCATAAGCCATTACTTCATCGTACATGTCCGCAGCGCTCTCAACATGTATGACTTTTACTCCTTTGGGCTCCGGCAGTGCATTTGTCCCTGTAACCAAAATGACTTTTGCTCCCATCAATGCCGCCTGCTCTGCAAGAGCATAGCCCATTTTGCCGCTGGATCGATTGGTAAAATACCGGACGGGGTCGATTTTCTCCTTTGTAGGACCTGCTGTTATTAAAAATGTCTTGCTTGCAAATAACTTTTCCGATTCAAAATGGGCTTTCACAAGTTCCAAAATTTTAGCCGGTTCTTCCAGTCTGCCTTTTCCGACATAGCCGCAAGCCAAATAACCTTCCCCCGGTTCGAGAAAATTACAGCCCATCAGCATAAGGGTTTCCATATTCTTTTTGACGGCAGGATGCCCGTACATATGGACATTCATTGCAGGCGCAATCCAGACCGGGGCTGCCGACGCCAACAGAGTGGTGGTCACCATGTCATCCGCTATCCCGTTTGCCAGCTTGCCGATCGTATTGGCCGTTGCAGGGGCTACTAAAATCAAATCCGCCCAATCAGCTAGGTCTATGTGGGCAATCACTCCAGGGTTATTTTCAATAAAAGTGTCCACAAAGACTTCGTTTCGCGATAAAGCCTGGAACGTCAGCGGGGTGACAAACTTCTTCACAGAATCACTCATGATGACTTTCACATTGAAGCCTGACTGCACAAGCTTGCTTGTCAAATCTGCAGCTTTGTAAACGGCAATGCCCCCTGTGACACATAACAAAACATTCTTTTTTTCCACAGCAAATATCCCCTTTTTTCATCCTCTATTCTTTCTATTATGAATGATTTACGGTCTTTATAAAAGAAAAAACCTGCCTTGTCGACAGGTTGAATATGACGGATTATTATGCCGGATCTTGTTTGGCTTCATCTTCTGACTCATCGCCATCCGGCTCTTTCATCGTCAAGACTCCATTATAAATCTCTTCAAGGGCTTTTCCTACAAACTTATGTGATCTGTATTTTTCCAGCTGGGGATTATGATCTTCCTGGAGCTTACGTGCCCTTTTTGCCGCAACCGTTACGAGTGAATATTTGGAGTCGATCACATTCATTAATTTATCTATTGAAGGATATAACATGTTACTTCACCTCCAGCATTTCGATATATTTATCAATGACGCGCTCACTGCGGCAGTGCTCCGCCTGGACAATCGCATTGATTTTGTCAACTGCCCGCTCGACATCATCATTTACAACAATATAATCATACATACTTGTCAGTTCAATTTCTTTCCTTGCTGCTTCCATTCGGTTGCGGATCAAATCCACCGACTCTGTTCCCCTGCCGACAATTCTGTTTTTCAGTTCGGCAAGGCTTGGGGGCATGAGAAAAATGAAGATGCCATCGGGGATTTTTTCCCGGACCTGTTTGGCACCCTGAACTTCAATCTCCAGGAAAACATCTTTTCCGGCTTCCAATGTTTCCTTTACATAATCAACAGGAGTGCCGTAATAATTGCCCACGTATTGAGCGTATTCAAGCAGTTTCCCCTCTTCGATCAGCTTTTCAAACTCCTCCTTGGACTTAAAGAAGTAGTCGACTCCGTCAACTTCCCCTTCGCGGGGTTTTCTCGTCGTCATGGAGATAGAATATTCAAATTTGGCATCCGGCCGTGAGAAGACCGCCTTTCTGACAGTCCCTTTCCCAACTCCTGACGGTCCGGAAAGCACAATCAAAATCCCTTTATCACTCATTCAATAATCCTACCCTTCTTCCTGGCCATTCGAAATTAAACGTTGGGCAACCGTTTCAGGCTGTACTGCCGAAAGAATGACGTGCTCACTATCCATGATGATCACCGCACGCGTCCTTCTTCCATATGTAGCATCTATTAAGGTTGCCCTCTCACGGGCATCCTGAATCATCCTTTTGATCGGCGCTGACTCAGGACTGACAATTGATATGATCCGGTTGGCAGAAACAATATTTCCAAAACCTATGTTTAAGAGCTGTATCGGCATGCTGCTCCTCCAGTCGACTTCGGCTGCTCAGCCTTATTTCTATCATTCATTCGATATTCTGCACCTGTTCACGCAACTTTTCAATCAACACTTTCATTTCAACCGCCATGATGGATATGTTTGAATCGTTGGCTTTGGAACCGATCGTATTCACTTCCCGATTCATTTCCTGTATGATGAAGTCCATTTTTCTTCCAATCGGCCCAGTCGCAAAAAGTGCTTCCCTAAATTGGGATATGTGGCTTATAAGCCTTGCCGTTTCTTCACTTATGTCGGCTTTGTCGGCAAAAATGGCAGCTTCGGAAACAATCCTTGTTTCATCTATGTTTTCCTTCACCATTTCATATAATTTGCTTCGGAGCCTGTCAGTATATGTTTTTTGAACCAATGGGGAAAGTTCCTTTGTTTTTTGGACAAGTTCTTCCAGAGAGTTTATGTAAGAATCCAATTCAATTGATAATGAGTTTCCTTCTGTTTCCCGCATTTTCAGTACCTGAGCGGCTGCATCATCGGCAGCACTCAATAACAATGAAAGTACATCGCCGTCAATATCGCCTGTTTCGCCAACTATAACGGCTTCTTCCAGCCTGAACAGATCGGATAAAACGGTTTCCTCGGCCAATCGATATCTCTTCTTTGCTTCCTTTATAAAATGATAATAACTGTCCATCAAATCCCAGTCAATATGCAATTCTTTTCCCGGTGAAATATTTCCTGACACTTTGATATTCAATTCAATCCGGCCTCTGTTGAATTGCTTGCTGAGCTGGTTCCGAAGCGGGATTTCAGCCTGGGAAAGCTGTGGAGGCATTTTTATGTGGAATTCGCGGTAGCGATGGTTAACAGTTTTGATTTCAACTTGCACCATGCAATCGGATGTCTGTTTGACACTCCGTCCAAAACCGGTCATGCTCATCACCATATGAGTCACTCCGTTCAACAAAAAGCGCAATCGCCTTGATTAGTTGTCCATTCTTTTTTTAAAAGTAAAAGAAAGTATAAGCTGATATGAAAATTTTTTTTCAATAGAGGCCTTTCTTTGTCCAGCTCCAGCGCCCAGCGACTAGCAAACTTCACACTCCTCCACTCCGATAAGTCAACATCGGCTCGTACCTCGCCGTGTTTCCTTTATCTCATTGCGGAGTGCTCCAGTTTGTACGTCGCTAAACGGGCGCTTGCGCTTTTCTTAAAATAATGATTTATATTTTTAACTTGAAGAAAAAAAGGCAATAGATATCTCTATTACCTTGTTGATTATAACATACACTATTTTCTTTTTCTTGAAAAAAACGTTCCTGCCAGCAAAAAGGTGGGGACTGCACTCAGGCCAAGGATCAACAGCCAGTCTCTCGGTTCAACCGCCACCGTGTGGAAAATCGGCTGGAAAACAGGGACATAAATGACGATAAACATCAGCAATGCCGAGGAAATGACCGCCCAGACCAAATATTTATTTTCAAATGGATTTCGGGAAAAGATCGATATTTCGCTCCGGCAGTCAAATACATGTATGAGCTGGGCCATGACGAGTGTGGCAAAAGCAACTGTCTGGGCATATGGCAAATCGTTTGGATTGCGATGATAGACGATGACAAAAGCAGCCAAAGTGACAACTCCGATCAAAAATCCGCGGGAAAGGATTTTCCAGCCGAGCCCGCGGGCAAAAACGCCTTCTTTGGGATGCCGCGGATTTCTTTGCATCACGTTTTCCTCCGGCTGATCCAGCCCAAGAGCCATAGCCGGCAATCCATCAGTGACCAGATTGACCCATAAGATTTGGATGGGAACTAGGGGCAGTGGCAGGGACATTAGCATGGCAAACAGCATAACAAGTATTTCCCCCACATTTGATGCCAGCAAATACCGGATGAATTTCCGGATATTTTCGTAAATATTCCTTCCCTCTTTGATTGCCGCTTTGATCGTTGCAAAGTTATCATCCAGAAGGATAAGGGAAGATGCTTCCTTGGCCACGTCTGTCCCGGTGATTCCCATCGCGATTCCTATATCGGCTGCTTTGATGGCAGGGGCATCGTTTACACCATCGCCTGTCATCGCTACAATGTGGCCTTTGTTCTGCAGTGCATTGACTATTTTCAATTTATGCTCCGGAGATACTCTCGCAAAAACAGATATGTCTTCCACTACGGTTTCAAGATCTTTCACAGAAAGCTCATTGAGCCTGCGCCCATCCATTACCTTTGTTTCCTTGGCACCGTTTGACAGGATACCCAGCTGGCCGGCAATGGCACACGCGGTTTCAACATGGTCGCCTGTGATCATTACCGTCTTGATCCCTGCCCTCTTACACTCAGCGACAGCTGCTTTCACTTCAGGACGCGGGGGATCGATCATTCCCTGTAAACCGATCAATGTCAAATTTTTCTCAACATCTTCGGCTCTTTCCGGAATTGGGCCTCTCAAAGGCTTATAGGCTATGGCAATTGTCCTGAGCGCCATGGATGCCAACTGTTTCACAGCACCTTGGACCTCCTGCATCAGCTGGCCGCTTAAGGCTTTTTGCTTTCCCTCCCACAGGATGGCATCACTTTTTAATGACAGGACATCCGGTGCTCCTTTTGTAATGACAAAACGTTCTTCGGAAGGACCTTTTACGATAACGCTCATCATCTTGCGGGCGGAATCGAATGGATATTCCTTTTCGATGATGAACTGCCCGAGAAGGGATTTTTTATCGATCCCGGCCTTTGCCCCTGCGATTAACAATGCACCTTCCGTCGGATCCCCGTCCACGTTCAGTTCCTTGCCTGACATTTTGATTTCGGCATTATTGCACAGTGTCCCAAAAGTGAGAAGCTGGTACAGTGTTTTCTCCCTTTCAACCTCAATTTTTTTGTCCTGGGCGAAAAATTCCCCGGAACCGGCCACTGTCCATGTTTTTCCGCCGCCCCATAAATGGGTGACGGTCATTTTATTTTGGGTCATTGTTCCCGTCTTGTCTGAGCAAATGACCGAGGCACATCCGAGCGTTTCAACAGCCGGAAGCTTTCGGACGATCGCATTTTTACGGATCATCCTTTGGACACCCAGTGACAGGGCAATCGTGACAATGGCGGGCAGGCCTTCCGGAATGGCCGCAACAGCAAGGGAGACACCTGCCAGGAACATCGTATAAATATCATGGCCATGGAAAATACCTGCCAATACGACCGCGACTGTCAGAAGCAGCGCGACTGTGATTAAAATTTTTCCAAGCTGATCGAGTCTTCTTTGCAGCGGAGTCATGATCGTTTCAGCGGTTTGGATCATCCCGGCAATTTTTCCCATTGCCGTGTTCATTCCGGTTGCCGTGACGATGCCTATCCCATTTCCCCGGGTCACCATCGTTCCCATGAATGCCATATTGTTCAAATCTCCGAGAGAAGGATTTTCATCCAGAATGGGATCTGAATGTTTCTGAGCAGGTATCGATTCCCCGGTCAGAGCCGATTCCTCTATTTCCAAATTGTTTGAAACGATGATCCGCATATCGGCTCCCACCCGGTCACCGCTTGAAAGTTTGAGAATATCACCAGGCACAGCATCTTTTGAATCTATTTTTATCCAACGCCCGTCCCGGAGAACGTTGACCTTTGGCGCGGATAAATTTTTTAATGCCTGCAGGGATTTTTCTGCTTTGCTTTCCTGGATAAAACCAAGTAAGCCATTGATTAAAACAATGACCATGATCGCGACCGCATCGACATATTCACCGAGCAGCCCGGATATTAGCGTGGCCGCCAATAATACAAGCACCATAAAGTCCTTGAATTGGCTGAAGAAAAGAAGGATGGCAGATTGTTTTTCCCCTTCTGACAGTTCATTCCGGCCAACCTTTTTTCTTCTCTCATCAGCCATCTTAGTGGACAATCCTGTCTTTGTATTTGTATGAAGCGACTTCGCCGCCTCATTTGTATCCATTTGGTGGTATATCATCGCACAACCGCCTTCCCCTATGACAAGCAATAGTTGTCCTTATCATTGCAAGCTTATTCAGGAACAGGGCCATTCATGATATAATTTTTCTTATAGGTAAAAAATCACGGAATCATAATTATATAAGTAAAGGATGTTTTTAATGGCTTTTGACGGACTGTTTACCAGGGCTATGACAAAGGAACTTTCTGAAACATTGATTGGCGGCAGGATCAATAAAATTCAGCAGCCGTATAAAAATGAAATGGTCATTACTGTTAGGGCGAAGGGAAAGAACCATAAACTTCTGCTTTCCGCCCATCCCAGCTATTCCCGGATACAGTTGACAGAGGAATCATATTCGAGTCCTGATGAGCCTCCCATGTTCTGCATGATGATGAGAAAACATCTGGACCGCGCCATTGTCCAAAACATATACCAGTCCGGACTTGACAGAATTGTCATTTTTGAAATGAAAGGCAGAGATGAGCTCGGAGATGAATCAATCAAGCTTTTAATCATGGAGATTATGGGAAGGCACAGCAATATCATTCTTGTGGATCAGGCAAATGATAAAATAATAGACAGCATCAAGCATATTCCCGCTTCAGTGAACAGCTACAGGACTGTATTGCCCGGCGGCACGTATATATTTCCGCCTGCACAGAACAAGTTGAATCCATTGGAAGCCGGCACCGAGGATGTGATGCGGAACATCGACTTTAACAGCGGAAAAATCGATCGGCAAATTGTGCAGCAGTTCGCAGGGATTTCTCCGCTTTTTGCCAAAGAAATCACCTTCCGCTGCGGCATGGTTAACAGGAGCACCCTTCCACCGGTTTTCTTGGAAATTATGGAACAAGTAAATTCACATCAATACCATTATACCATCACAAGTTCCGGGGGCAAAAGCGCTTTTTATCTGCTGCCGCTTACGCATATGAAGGGAGAATCCAAACCTTTTTCTACATTAAGCAGTATGCTGGACAGCTTCTATTTCGGCAAGGCCGAAAGGGACCGGGTCAAACAGCAGGCGATGGACCTGGAAAGATTGATGAAGAATGAGAAGGAAAAAAATGAAAAGAAAATCATCAAGCTTGAGGCGACATTGGATAAAGCTGAACAAGCCGACAAGTTTCAGCTTCTTGGAGAGCTTTTAACTGCTAATATGCATCTTGTCAAAAGGGGCATGAAAGAAGTTTCCGTTGTGAATTATTATGACACTGAAGGCGGAACAGTCAGCATCCCGCTGGATCCCCGAAAGGGGCCATCGGAAAATGCGCAAAGCTTTTTCACCAAATATCAAAAAGCCAAGAACTCCATTAGCGTAGTCAAACAACAGATTCAACAGGCAAAGGATGAAATCACTTATTTTGATGGGCTGCTCCAGCAATTATCCTCTGCATCAGTCGAAGATATTGATGAAATTCGCGATGAGTTGATCGAAGAAGGCTATATAAGGCGCCGGCAAAACAGGTCAAGGAAAAAGCCGTCGGGAAAGCCTGCTGTTGAGAGGTATGAAGCAAGCGACAAAACCGCAATCCTTGTGGGAAAAAATAATAAGCAAAATGATTATTTAACAAACAAATTGGCCCGCAGGGACGAGATCTGGCTCCATACGAAAGATATTCCGGGTTCCCATGTCGTTATCCGCAGTACCGATCCAACGGATGAGACCATCCTCGAAGCTGCTATGCTTGCCGCCTATTTCAGCAAAGCGAGAGATTCTTCTTCCGTACCCGTCGACTACACCAAAGTCCGCCATGTAAAAAAGCCGAACGGCGCAAAGCCGGGGTTTGTCATATATGATCAGCAGAAAACTGTGTATGTCACGCCAAATGAAGAACTGGTACGAACCATGAAAGTCAATGAGAAAAAGGCTGCCTATTAAAACAGCCTTTTTCTCATTGATTATTTTCCCCATTCTTCCGGGTTTTCGCGCCAGTTGCGGAGTGTTTCAAGATCTTCTTCTTTGATCAATTCTTTATTGAATGCTGTTTCAATCAGGTTTGAATAACCCGTTAAAGAAAAAGCCCTGATACCTTCTTCACCAAAAGATTTTTTCGCTTTATCCAGCTCATAGGAAAAAATACTGACAACACCCAAAACATCGCAGCCTGCCTCTTGAAGCGCTTTGACAGCAGTGATGGAGCTTCCTCCGGTAGAGATCAGGTCTTCAACCACAACGACTTTTTGCCCCTTCGAAGCTTTTCCTTCTATTTGATTTCCCTTTCCATGGGACTTGGCTTTTGATCTGACATAGCACATGGGCAGGCCCAGTATGTCGCTGACCCATGCTGCATGCGGAATGCCTGCCGTAGCTGTTCCTGCGATCAGTTCCACTTCAGGGAATTGTTTTTTGATCAGTTCCGCCAGCCCTTCAGCAATTTCTTTTCTGACTTTCGGATAAGACATCGTTAATCGATTATCGCAATAGATAGGCGCCTTCATCCCGGACGACCATGTGAACGGATCGTTCGGCTGCAAAAAGACGGCTTTTATATCAAGTAAATGTTCGGCAATTGATTCGCTCATCACTTTACCTCTCCCATTCTGTCAACACTTTTTTATAGGATAAAACCGGATTGTCCGCTTGCGTAACCGGGCGTCCGATTACAATCATTGATGATCCCATTTCCCGGGCTTTCGTCGGGGTCACGACCCGCTTTTGATCATCGCTTTTGCTGCCAGTCATCCGGATTCCCGGAGTCACCCTCAAAAAGCCGGATCCAGCTTTCTTTGCAATGGAAGCAGCTTCAAAAGCGGAACATACAACCCCATCGAGGCCTGATTCCCTGGCAAGCAATGCATAATGGAGGACAGATTCGTCGATTGTCCGGTTGATCAATTGCTCACGCTGCATTTGTTCTTCACTCGTGCTTGTCAGCTGCGTGACAGCAATCAGAGCGGGACGGGTCTGACCCGCTTTTGTCCCTTCTTCCAGCCCGGAAAGGGCCGCTTTCATCATTTCTGTTCCACCTGCTGCATGGACATTGACCATATCAACCGAAAGTCCGGCGAGGACTTTCATTGCCCGATGAACCGTATTGGGAATGTCATGCAGCTTTAAATCTAGAAAAATCCAATGTCCTTTTTCCTTCAGGAAGTGGAGGAGCTCCGGTCCCTCCCGGTAATAAAGCTCCATTCCAACTTTTACATACAGCTTTTCTCCATCGAATCGGCTCAAGAAATCCCAAGCTGTTTCTATATCCGGAAAATCAAGTGCTATGATCGGCAAATTTTTCCCGCCCATTATTGAACCGCCTTTTTACCGGACGGCATTGCTTCAGCGGAAAGAACCATCGATTCAAGGACGTCGAGAATTGCTTTGGCTGTATCCAGCGATGTCAAACATTGGATGCCATTTTCAACGGATTCTCTTCTGATACGAAAACCGTCTCTGCGTGGCTGCTTCCCTCTTGTCAGTGTATTGATGACAAGCTGAGCATCCCCCTGTCTGATCGTATCGAGCAAGTTATGGCCGGAAGCTCCAATTTTATCGACGGTTTGGACCTTAATGCCCGAATCCGAAATGGCTTTCGCCGTTCCGCTGGTAGCAATGATCTGGTAACCTATCCCTGAGAACCTTTCAGCGAGTTTCACTGCTTCATCCTTGTCCTTGTCAGCTACCGTAATCAATACGGTACCGTGCGTCTTAATTTCTATTCCGGAAGCGACAAGCCCTTTATATAACGCTTTTTCCATCGTCCTGTCTTTGCCCATGACTTCCCCGGTGGACTTCATTTCAGGTCCCAGGTTGATATCCACCCTGCGAAGCTTGGCGAACGAGAAGACTGGAACTTTGACATAGACACCGCTCATCTCTTGGCTAAGGCCTGTTTCATAGCCCAGCTCAGGCAGCTTCTTGCCCAGAATCACTTTCGTAGCGAGATTTGCCATCGGAATGCCGGTGATTTTGCTTAAAAATGGCACTGTTCTGCTTGAGCGCGGATTTACTTCAATGACATACAATTCATTGTTCGAAATGACATATTGGATGTTCAAAAGTCCGATAATCTCAAGTCCCCTGGCAAGGCGGATCGTTGCATCTTCAATCTTCTTGATCATGTCCGCACTGATATTTTGCGGCGGATATACTGCAATTGAGTCTCCTGAGTGGACCCCTGCCCGTTCAATATGCTCCATGATACCGGGAATCAACACATTTTCCCCGTCGGAAATCGCGTCGACTTCTATCTCTTTTCCTGTCAAATAGCGGTCTACAAGAACCGGATGTTCAGGATTGATTTTTACGGCATTTTCCATGTAATGGAGCAGTTCTTTTTCCTCGTAGACAATTTCCATCGCTCTTCCACCAAGGACATAGGAAGGACGCACCAGCACAGGGTAGCCAATATCAGAGGCGATTTTCACAGCCTCATCGACTGAAAAAGCGGTCTTCCCTTTTGGCTGCGGTATGTTCAACTCAGAAAGAGCATGTTCAAATTGTTCCCTGTCTTCTGCCCTGTCAAGACTTTCAAGTGAAGTGCCCAGAATCTTTACTCCGCGTTCGGAAAGCTCTGCTGCCAGATTGATTGCTGTTTGGCCGCCGAACTGGACGACTACACCGATCGGCTGCTCCAAATCGATGATATGCATGACATCTTCAATCGTAAGCGGCTCAAAATAAAGCTTGTCAGAAATACTGAAGTCCGTCGACACAGTCTCAGGGTTATTGTTGATGATGATCGCTTCGTAACCTGCCTGCTGGATGGCCCATACACTGTGTACAGTCGCATAGTCAAACTCGATGCCCTGGCCGATGCGGATCGGTCCTGATCCTAGTACGATAACACTTTTTTTGCCAGTGCACTCTGATTCATTTTCCTCTTCATAAGTACCGTAGAAGTACGGAGTTTCGGATTCGAATTCAGCTGCACATGTATCTACCTTTTTATATACTGGCATGAGCTCATTGTTTTTGCGCCAGTCATAAATTTCCTTTTCATTGCTTTCCCACAGTTTTGCAAGAGTAATGTCTGCAAAACCCATTTTCTTCGCTTGAACTGCCAGTTCAGCACTAAATGGTTCTTTTTTCAGCTTATTTTCAAGTTCGATGATTTTGTTTAGTTTGTGCAGGAAAAATAGGTCGATCTTGCTCCAATCATGGATAGTCTGGATAGAAACTCCTCTTCTTAACGCTTCTGCTACAATAAAAAGCCGCTCGTCTGTAGCATTTTCGATTCCAGCCTGAAGCTCTGACTGTTTCATCGCTCTGGCTTCCTCGTTTTCCAGGTGATACAGGCTGATCTCTAGGGAGCGCACCGCTTTTAGCAATGATTCTTCAAAGCTGCGGCCGATTGCCATTACTTCGCCTGTCGCTTTCATTTGAGTTCCAAGGCTTCTGTTTGCGGATTCGAATTTATCAAAAGGCCATCTCGGAATTTTAGTGACAATGTAATCGATGACCGGTTCAAAGCAGGCATACGTTTTCCCTGTCACAGGGTTCATGAGTTCATCCAAAGTATATCCGGCGGCAATTTTTGCTGCGAGTTTCGCAATCGGAAATCCTGTCGCCTTGGAAGCAAGCGCGGACGAACGGCTGACACGCGGGTTCACTTCAATGATGTAGTATTGGAAACTCTCAGGATCAAGGGCAAGCTGGACATTGCATCCCCCTTCGATTCCAAGTGCACGGATCAATTTCAAAGAAGTGTTTCTCATCAACTGGATTTCCCTGTCGCTCAATGTTTGGCAAGGGGCGACGACGATAGAGTCGCCGGTATGGACACCGACCGGATCCACATTTTCCATATTACAGACGACAATCGCATTGTCATTGGCATCTCTCATCACTTCAAATTCTATTTCCTTATATCCGGCAATGCTTTTTTCAATCAGGCATTGGTTGACAGGGCTGTTTTTCAAGCCGCTTGATACGATGGAATCAAGCTCCTCGCTGTTTTTGCAAATACCTCCGCCTGTTCCGCCAAGTGTATACGCAGGCCGGACAATAACAGGAAACCCAATTTCTTCAACAAAATTTACTGCTTCTTCCAGCGTATGGACGATCGCACTTTCAGGCACCGGCTCATTCAATTCGTTCATCAAGCTTCTGAATTGATCCCTGTCCTCCGCCTGTTCAATAGCTGAAAGTTTCGTACCAAGTATTTCAACATTGCATTCTTCAAGAACACCTGCTTTGGCCAGCTGCATGGCGATATTCAAGCCGGTCTGTCCGCCGAGTGTAGGCAGGATGGCATCCGGCCTTTCTTTTCTGATAATGCGGCTGACAAATTCAAGAGTCAGCGGTTCGATATAAACAGCATCCGCAATCTCGGAATCTGTCATGATGGTCGCGGGATTTGAATTGATAAGGATGACCCTGTACCCTTCTTCTTTCAGAGCAAGGCAAGCCTGAGTGCCGGCATAGTCGAATTCAGCCGCCTGTCCAATTACGATGGGGCCTGACCCCACTACTAAAATACTTTTGATGTCAGTTCTTTTCGGCATGGTCATCCGCCTTTCTTTTATTTTCATCCATTAACTTCAAAAATTGATCAAATATATACTTGGCATCTTCCGATCCCGGTGCGCCTTCCGGTTCAAATTGTACAGAGAAGGCCAGTTGATTTTGATGGGACAGCCCCTCGATGGAGCCTTCGTTCAACTCAACGTGAGTGATGGTCAGCTTGCTTCCATCCACCGATTGTTTATCCACTTCATATCCATGGTTTTGGGAGGTGAAAACCACTTTGCCCGTTGCCAGATCTTTCACGGGATAACTTCCCCCCCGATGGCCGACAAACATCTTCTTCGTCTTGCAGCCATTTGCAAGGGCAAACAATTGATGGCCAAGGCCGATGCCAAAAAGAGGTACTTTTCCTTGAATTTCACGTATCGTCTCAATCGCTTCAGGAACGTTTTCCGGGTTTCCCGGCCCGTTGGACAAAATCACACCGTCCGGCTGCAAGGAAAGGATCTCATCTGCAGTGGTTTGGTAAGGAACGACTGTAACATCGCACCCCCGCTTGGTAAGCTCGCGTAAAAGCCCGTGCTTCAAACCAAAGTCCATGACGATGACACTGCTGCCGCGTCCCGGTGCCGGGAACGGTTTGACCGTCGACACCTGCTTTACCTGATCCGGCAGGCTTTCAACTGCATGAAGGCGGGAAAGATGCGTTTCAATGCTCTCTCCAAATCCGCACATGACCCCTTTCATCGTTCCTTTTGATCTGATGATCCTGATCAATTTTCTTGTATCGATACCGCTAATGCCGGGGATTTCCTTCGCTTTTAAAAACTCGCCAAAGGACATGTTGCTGCGCCAGTTTGACGGGTAGTCGGCCGCTTCTTTTACTACGACACCTTTGATGACTGGCCGGATGCTTTCAAAATCATCACGGTTGATTCCATAGTTTCCGATTTGCGGAAATCCGAACACGATAATCTGTCCGTAATTGGACGGATCGGAAATGATCTCCTGATAACCGGTCATGCTAGTGTTAAAAATAATTTCACCTGTCGTCTCTTTTTCACTTCCGATTGCTTCGCCGATAAAAACTGTTCCATCTTCGAGAATGAGCTGGCGTTTCATCAATTGTCACGTCCTTCCGACCATTTGATTTCTCCGTTGACAAAGGTGGCTGCAGGCCATCCTTTGCATGTCCACCCGCTGAACGGTGTGTTTTTTCCTTTAGATAAAAACTTGCCTGAATCAATTTTTTGTTCTTTTTCCAAATCAATCAGGGTGATATCAGCAGGTTTTCCTATATCCAAAGTTCCGCAACCCAGCTTAAATGTGTTGGAAGGCGCTGCTGTCATCCAGTCAACCAATTGCTTCAATGTGCAATAGCCTTTTTCCACAAAGTGCGTATAAAGCAGCGGAAAGGCCGTTTCAAGGCCGACGATTCCGAAAGGAGCCTCGGTCACTTTCTTTGCTTTATCCTCTGCTGTATGAGGGGCGTGGTCCGTTGCAATGAAATCGATTGTCCCATCCAGCAGCCCTTCAATCAGGGCCTCGCGGTCTTCTTTTCCGCGGAGGGGCGGGTTCATTTTGAAATTCGTATCATTGGCATCCGGAATATCTTCATCACACAGGAGCAGATGATGCGGGCTGACTTCCGCTGTCACTTTAATCCCTGCCCTTTTCGCATCCCTTACTGTCCGAACAGACTCTTTTGTGCTGATATGGCATACATGATAATGGCAGTCTGCCGCTTCGGCGAGCAGCACATCCCGCGCAATATGGACAGATTCGCATATGGAAGGGATTCCCGGAACCCCCGATTTTCTGGAAAACTCCCCTTCATGAAGGGCACCGCCATAGATCAGCGAATTGTCTTCACAATGGGCGACGATTGCCATATCCAGTTCTGCAGCCTTTTGCATAGCCTCATACATTTTGGCAGCTGTCTGGATACCGACTCCATCATCTGTAAAAGCGAAGGCTCCCGCTTCTTTCAATCCCTTGAAATCAACAAGTTCCTCTCCCTGCAGGCCGTGAGTAATCGCAGCATAAGGGAGAACATTGACATGGGCAGTTTCTTTGATGCGGCCAACAAGCCACTCCATTTGATCAGGGTTATCCGGAACAGGATTCGTGTTTGGCATGGAGGCCACAGTTGTAAAACCGCCTTTTGCCGCTGCCTTGGTTCCCGTTTCAATGGTTTCTTTTTGTTCTCCGCCCGGTTCCCTTAGATGGATGTGGAGATCCACTAATCCTGGTGTGATCAGCAGCCCCGCTGCATCATACTCTTCCTCCCCCCTGTTTTCCAGATTCCCAACTTCGGCGATAAGGCCATCTTTGACTCTTATATCCATTTCTTTCAGTTCACCATTATCTTGCAGCACTTTTCCATTTTTGATCAGCCAATTCATGCGGGCTTCCTCCTTTTATTTATCAAGAATGTGTTTTATAACTGCCATTCTTGCATATACACCATTTTCCATTTGCTTAAAAATCCTGGATTTGCAGCTTTCCACAAGACTGCCGGCTATTTCGACACCCCTGTTCACGGGCCCGGGATGCATGATGATGCTTTCAGGCTTCATCCTCTCTTCCCTCTCCGGCGTCAAACCGTATCTTTCATGATATTGCTCTGCTGTCAGGTCCATCATTGTATTGTGTCTTTCATGCTGAATCCTCAAAAGCATAAGTACATCCGAAAACCCGATCGCTTCATCAATGTCCACGTAGTTTTGGGCATTTTCCGGGTCACCTTCAAACCATTCAGACGGCCCCGAGTAAAAAACTTCGGATCCCAGTGCGGTTAATGCTTCTGTGTTGGACCTTGCAACCCGGCTGTGGCTCAAGTCACCGACAATTGTCACCTTTAAACCTTCAAACTTTCCAAATTCCTGTTTGATTGTCAGCAGATCCAATAATGACTGTGTCGGATGCTGGCCGCAGCCATCTCCCCCATTTACGATTTTCATTTGAAATTTTCCTGCCAGGGATTCATAGTAAGCATCCTGCTTATGGCGGATGACCGCAAGGTCCACCCCGATTGATTCAAGTGTTTTCAGCGTATCGTCCAGCGTTTCCCCTTTTAAAATGCTTGATGTGCCCGTTTCAAAAGGAATCACTTCCATGCCCAATTTGCGTTCAGCCATTTCAAAACTTGTTTTTGTCCTTGTGCTCGGTTCAAAAAACAAGTTGACTGCGAAGGTTTGTTTTGCGGGAGTCCAAATTTCTCCCTTTGCAAATGATTCCGCTGTATGCAAAATCTCATGTATTTCCTTTGTGGATAAATCCCTCATGGAAAAAAGATTACTCATGGCCGCTCACCGTTCTTTCTAAGATTGTCATAAAAAAACCCTCTATGCCTTTATTCCGGCAAAGAGGGTTTGCAAAATGAAGCCGGCACAATTTTCCGGCTTCCCTTTAAAAACCTCCCTTTGCCAGTCTCACGGGACTGAATTAAAAGGGTATTATTCACTTTCATAAATTCCTACCTGATCATGCCCGTCTGTTTCCATAAGTTCAACAACAATTCTCTCAAGACTTGAAGTAGGAATGTTTTTACCGATAAAATCTGCGCGGATCGGCAGTTCACGATGTCCTCTGTCAACCAAAACAGCGAGCTGGATTTGGGAAGGACGGCCGATATCGACCAAAGCATCCATGGCAGCTCTCACTGTCCTGCCGGTATATAAAACATCATCCACTAAAATCACTTTCTTATTCTTGATATCGACCGGAAGGTTTGATCCTAAGACCTCCGGTTCGGTACTTTCCGTTTTAATGGTCAAATCATCCCTATAGAGCGTGATATCCAATTCACCGACAGGTATGTCTTCGCCTTCGATGCGTTTAATCCGATCGGCCAATCTCTGTGCGAGATCAATTCCCCGTGTTTTGATTCCGACCAATACACAGTCTTCAATCCCTTTGTTCCGTTCAATGATCTCATGCGCAATTCTGGTCAATGCCCGGTGTATTGCTTTTTTATCAAGAACAATTGCTTTCGGCTTCACGTTTTCCACACCCCTTTTCAATGAAAAAAGCCCTCCCGCGGCTCAGCAGGAGGGTACAAATGATGACAACAGAATATCAGCATATCAGCATATCAGCATATCAATCAATGCAAATTAATCCGTACCTTCCCGGCCTCACGGGACCGATTTAAAGGTTCATATTCAACTATAATCAATATAGCCTTCACCGGGATGATTGTCAATGATTTTGTCGAAGTTTATTTAGCAATTGTGTAAAATAATCCGGCAGCGGGGCACTGAACTCTTTATACTCCCCTGTGCGGGGGTGCAAAAATCCAAGAACCCCTGCATGCAAAACCTGCCCGTCAGTGGACAGTGTATTTCGCGGCCCATATTTTGGATCCCCAACGAGCGGATGCCCGATATATTTCATATGGACTCTGATTTGATGAGTCCTGCCGGTTTCCAGGGTACATTCTACAAACGTATAAGGTTCGAGCCGCTCCAGTACAGTAAAATGGGTAACCGCCGATTTTCCTTTTTCATTGACGGCCATGCTCTGGCGTTCGATCGGATCCCTTCCAATCGGGGCATCTATCGTTCCGTGATCATGCGGAATCACCCCATGGACAAGAGCAAAGTATTTCCTCGTTACTGTTTTATCCACTAACTGCTGAACAAGCTTTTCATGGGCTTGGTCATTTTTTGCCACCATTAAAAGACCGGATGTATCCTTATCGATTCTATGGACGATTCCCGGTCTCAGAACGCCATTGATTCCCGACAAATCTTTGCAATGGGCCATCAGCCCGTTCACTAACGTTCCGGATGGATGGCCCGGCGCAGGGTGGACAACCATCCCTTTCGGTTTATTGACTACAAGCACATCTTCGTCTTCGTAATAAATGTCAAGATCCATTTCCTCCGCTTCAACGTCAAGAGGCTCCGGATCCGGCACCTGTATAACAATAAGATCATTTGAGCTGCATTTATAATTTGCTTTGACCGATTCCCCATTAACGGAAATATGTCCATCCTTTATCCATTGCTGTACTTGGGAACGCGACCAATTTTCACCGATAGCGGCAACCAGTTTGTCAATCCGCTCCCCGCTTTCTTCTTCCTTTACCCGGTAGTCAACTTTTTCCATGTTCACTCACCTTTTCTTTTCGTTCTTCCTTAAACATTTGGATAAAAAGAAGGATGACGCCAATGGTCAAGGCCGAGTCGGCAATATTGAAAATGGGGAAATCATATCCAAATATATATGTATCCAAAAAATCGACAACTTCTTTTCTGAACAGGCGGTCAATGAAATTGCCGACTGCTCCCCCCAAAATAAAAGCGAGGCTGATCAGGAACAAAGGCTTGCCTTTGGCCTGCGTCTGCATATAATAGATGATCCCGGAAACGACGATGAGCGTTATAATATAGAACAGCCACATTTGGCCTTCCAGCATACCCCACGCCGCCCCTTTATTGCGATGGGAAGTGAGATAAAAAAAATGATCTATGATTTTAATGCTTTCTCCGATTTCCATATTACGGACGACCGTCCATTTAGTGAACTGATCCAAAATAATGACAAATAATGCGATTAAATAATAACCCACGAGCAAACCCCCGAATCGAAAAAGTTGTTCTTTTGAATTTTAGCATAAAAGGCGGAAATTAAATAGTTATTATAAGCTCAAAAAAACGGTATTTCAATAACGGAAGAAGCCCTCCAAAGACGGAGGGCTGATTTTTTACTTTTAAAGAAGGGTGGATAAAATTTAGACGAAACATCTATACGGAATATGAAGTGGTATGTCCAGCTCCAGCGCCTAGCCCCGCAAGGATCAAGCCGCTTCCCTGTGGTGGCTGAAGAACTGCCTCCTCGGGAATCGTCTTGTTTGCCCGCGCTGAGCAAGGCGCTTCCGCTTTTCCTAATTGAGTTGTTCAACAACTGATGCACAACGCGGGCAAATGGTGGGATATTCTTCCACTTTTCCCACTTCGGGCGTTACGACCCAGCAGCGTTCACATGTTTCGCCGTCGGCTTTTTCAACAACAACCGCAGCCTTATCAAGCTTCAAAGCCTGTTCCGGCGCTTCATCATATGATCCGGCCACTTCGAACCCGGAGACGATGAACAATTGTTTCAAACTCTCGGAGATGCTGTCAAGCAAGTTTTTGACATCTTCATTAACATATAAGCTTACTTTGGCAGTTAATGATTTTCCGATTACTTTTTCATTCCTTGCTTCTTCCAATGCTTTTAACACGTCGTTCCTGACAAGAAGGAATTCTTTCCATTTCTTCTCGAGCTCTGCGGCATTGGCAAACTCCTCCACTTCCGGCATATCAGTCAACTGGACGCTTTCTTCCTGTACTCCGGGGATATGTGCCCACACCTCATCTGCCGTATGCGGCAAAATCGGCGATAACAGTTTTGCCAAAGAAACTGCACACTTGTACATGACAGTCTGCATCGCTCTTCTTTCAAAGTTGTTTTCCGCCTCGATATAAAGAACATCTTTTGCAAAATCCATATAAAACGAACTCAGATCAACTGTACAGAAGTTATTGACCACATGGTAAATATCGGCAAACTCGAATTCGTCATATGCTTTAAGCGATTCTTTGACCAAATTGTTCAGCCTGATCAACAAAAATTGATCCACTTCCCGCAGTTCATCAAATGCCACAGTATTTTCTTCCGGTTTAAAGTCAGCAAGGTTGCCGAGCAGGAAGCGGAATGTGTTCCGGATTTTCCGGTACACCTCACTGACCTGCTTTAAAATGGCGTCAGAAATTCTTACATCTGACTGATAATCGACGGATGCCACCCATAGACGGAGGATTTCTGCTCCAAACTGGTTGGTCACTTTTGCCGGAACAATGACATTTCCGAGGGATTTACTCATTTTATGGCCTTCGCCATCGAGAACAAACCCATGGCTCAAAACACCTTTATAAGGGGCTTTTCCCGTAACGGCCACGGCAGTCGTCAAAGAAGAGTTGAACCACCCGCGATATTGGTCCGAACCTTCCAAATAAAGGTCGGCCGGGCGTCTTAAGTCATCTCTTTCCACTAAAACTCCCTGATGTGAAGAACCGGAATCAAACCAGACGTCCATAATATCCGTTTCTTTTGTAAAGATCCCGTTCGGGCTTCCCGGATGGGTAAAGCCTTCAGGCAGCAATTCAGATGCCTCTTTCTCAAACCAGATATTGGACCCGTGTTCACGGAAAAGCTCTGATACACGGGAAATCGTTTCATCCGTAATAATGGCTTCACCATTTTCGGCATAAAATACCGGAATTGGCACTCCCCATACCCTTTGACGGGAGATACACCAGTCTCCGCGGTCCCTGACCATATTATAAAGCCTTGTTTCCCCCCACTTAGGCACCCACTTGACCTCTTTGACAGCTTCAAGGATGTCTTCCCTGAAATCTTTGATCGAAGCGAACCATTGGGATGTCGCCCGGAAGATGACCGGCTTTTTGGTCCGCCAGTCATGCGGATACGAGTGAGTAATGAATTCCAGCTTTAACAACGCACCGGCTTCTTGAAGCTTTTCTGTAATCGGTTTATTGGCCGCATCATAAAACAAGCCTTCAAACCCAGGAGCCTCTTCTGTCATATGCCCTTTGTCGTCAACAGGGCAAAGTGCTTCAAGCCCATATTTTTGGCCAATATTGAAGTCGTCTTCCCCGTGTCCCGGAGCAGTGTGGACGCAGCCGGTACCGGAATCCATCGCCACATGTTCACCTAAAATGACAATCGAATCTCTGTCATAAAACGGATGCTTGGCAACTACGAACTCAAGGTCCTTTCCTTTCATTGTTGCCGCAACATTGGCATCCTGCCAATCAAGCACTTCTTTTAAATTTGACACAAGGTCTTCTGCGGCAATGTACTTTTTCCCTTCATGTTCAATCACAGCGTAGGTTAAATCAGGGTGGACCGCAATAGCGAGGTTTGCAGGAATTGTCCATGGGGTTGTTGTCCAGATGATAATATTGCTTCCGTTTTCGACGACCCCTTTTCCATCCGTCACTTTAAAAGATACATAAATCGACGGCGAGCGCTTATCTTTATATTCAATTTCTGCCTCTGCAAGGGCCGATTCGCTGGAAGGCGACCAGTAGACAGGCTTCTTCCCTTTGTAAATATATCCTTTTTTGGCCATCTCCCCGAACACTTTGATTTGTTCGGCTTCATACGCGGGCTTCAGTGTAATGTATGGATTTTCCCAATCTCCTCTGATTCCCAGGCGTTTGAATTCTGTTCTCTGATTGTCAATTTGCTCGTATGCGTATTGCGCGCATTTCTCCCTGAATTCGGCTACGGACATTTCCTTGCGGTTGACCCCTTTATTGGTAAGCGCCTGCTCGATTGGGAGTCCATGTGTATCCCAGCCGGGAACATATGGAGCGCAGAAGCCGGCCATTGATTTGTATCGTACGATGAAATCCTTTAATGTTTTATTAAGGGCGTGGCCCATATGAAGGTCACCGTTGGCATACGGCGGCCCATCATGCAAAATATAAAGCGGCCTGCCTTTCGTACGCTCCTGGACTTTTTGATAAATGTTTTCCTCTTCCCACCTCGCCTGCATTTCCGGCTCTCTTTTCGGCAGATTTCCACGCATGGGGAAATCCGTTTTCGGCATGAGCAGCGTATCTTTGTAATCCAATTCGTTTTCCTCCTTGTTTAGTTTAGTCTTAAACAAAAAAACTTCCCGCCCCAAAAGGGACGAGAAGACTGTTTTCCCGCGGTACCACCCAAATAGACAATTACATTATCATTGCCCGCTCATAAATCCGTATCGTGGATGAATCGCTCTTTTCTACTTGCCAAGCTTTCGAATCGAGTACTCGAGGGTGATTTTCCAAGTCTCTTCCATTTCCGGGCTTCCACCATCCCCAGTTCGCTTTCAACGGAAAATGAGACTGTACTCTCCCTTTCATCGTTTAAAACATATAAATAATTTATTCCATTATATGAGAATCGTAAATCGGGAGTCAAGTTTTAATCCAATTCTTCGACTTCTTCCAAGGAGTTCAGTTCGGTTGCATCCAGTTCAAATTCCATGAGCTGATCCCAATCATCATTATTGATCAAATCGAGCTGGGCTTCAATCAGCATTCTGAACCGTGTGCGGAATACTTTTGACTGCTTCTTTAATTCCTCAATTTCAAGTGCGATTTTACGCGCTTTGGATAACGACTCATTGACAATCCGGTCAGCGTTTTTCTCCGCTTCCCTTATGATGAGTTTCGCTTCCTTCATCGCGTTGCCTTTCACTTCTTCTGCAGCTTCCTGGGCTACAACAATTGATTTGTTGAGTGTTTCTTCAATTGTGCTGAAATGCCCAAGCCTCTCATTCATTGAGGCGATCTTTTCTTCGAGTTCTTTTTTTTCCCGGATGACCAATTCATAGTCTTTTATGACCTGATCCAGAAACTCATTGACTTCATCCTCATCATATCCCCGAAATCCTTTGCTGAACTCCTTGTTATGTATATCGACTGGTGTTAACGGCATCTTGCCACCTCCATTGCTAACGTCTATTATTCTTATCTTATTATACTCGAATTTCGTCTAAAATTGGCGGGTTTCTTTTTTATTTTAATATTATTTTAATAATCCAATTTTCAGCCTTGCCTTGTTTTTCTTCGTAGTGCCCAACAGTCCGATGATTTTACATCTTCCAAGCCTCCGTGCGGAAATGAGGTCACCCTCCATGCATTCCGCAGCGGGGTTTTCAACTGTTTTCCAATTCAGTTTAACAAGCTTCTGTTCAATCAACACTTGCGATTTTTGTCTTGATAAATTGAATGCCGCGGAAATGATTCCATCCAGCCTTAATGATGCGGCTGATATTTCCTTCTCTTTCCACTGCTCCGGCACCTGGACGGCCTCTTCCAACGGAAGTTTCCGCAGCTGTACGGATGCCCGCCCGATTTCCTGTAATTCCGTCATTAAAAATGATTCGATCTCTTCATTTGAAAAAAACTGAATACGGTCACCATCGGCCAGAATGTCGCCAAACTTATCCCTCTTTACCCCTAATGACATTAAAGAACCCAAAACCATGGGGTGTTCAATCTTAATAAATTTACGCGGATACTCTATTTCATATAAGCCAATATGAAAATCCTTTTCTTCAGGCTTAAAATATTCCGGATATAAAAGGGCCCTTTTTCGCTCGCTCCGCTCCCTTCCTCCGAAAAATCCATATTGGACATCCGCCCCATCCCCTATGACAGACTGTAGAATAAATTGCTGCCGCGGATCCAGAAAATCGGTCAACTTGGGTGCATATGTATTTTCAACATACTCTTTCCAATCCAGTACCGTATCGATAAATGGCTTTTCTTCCGGCCTGAAGTGCTGATAGATTGATGACATTCTCACAACTCCTAAACAATAGAAAAAAGGAGAGCCCATCAGCTTTCCTCTTTTTTAGCTTACCCATCTGGCGATTTCCCACAGGCCCGCTGTAGCCAGCCTGAGAACCAAAAACGCAACAATCGGGGATATATCAATCATTCCAAGCGGTGGGACAATTCTTCGAAAAGGTTCCAAATAAGGTTCACAAATTCTTCCAAGAAGCTGGCCTATCGATGACTCCCTTGCATTTGGAAACCAGGACATCAATATGTATATAATCAATGCCCATGAATATAGGCTAATCAGCTGCACTATAATCGCTATGACAAAATTCATGCCGTTTAGGACCACCTCGGATCTTCGTAATTCTCATCATCAAACATTTCAGTAATGTTTCCAGATACTTCCACATTATCCGGGGTGCAAAGGAAAATATCCCTGCCAACCCTTTGGATATCACCGCCAATCGCATAAACCGTTCCGCTTAGAAAATCTACTATCCTGATAGCTTGATCATGCTGGATCCGCTGCAAATTGACTAAAACCGCACGGCGATTGACAAGATGGTCGGCAACTTCCTGCGCTTCTGCATACACTCTTGGTTCAATCAGTATGACCTTTGAAGATTGCTGCACGCTTTGAAGGCTGACAACATTTTGTTTTCGGCTGGATGCTGTCTTCGCGGGCTGCTTTTCTGCTTGAGGTTCAACTTCATTTTTCTCTTCTTCGTATTCGTATTCATCTTCTAATAGGAAAAAATTTTTGAACTTTGATTTAATGCCCATTTCCGGCCTCCTTAGCATCATTCTCCGACAAGGGCAGAACCTATCCGTACGAATGTCGCCCCTTCTTCAATGGCTATTTTATAATCATTTGACATGCCCATCGATAACTCGTGACACGGTGCATGCCTTAATCCAAGCCCTTCAACTTCCTCCTTAAGGTTCCTGAGCCGGCGGAAGCATGTACGCAGAACCTCTTCATCATCTGTATATGGAGCCATTGTCATTAACCCGATGACCTCAATATTTTTATAAGGCTCAAGCTTTTGTATAAATTCTACTGTATTTTCTGGCTGAAGGCCATGTTTGGATTCCTCCCCGGAAACATTGACCTGAATAAAGCATTTTATCCTCTTGTCTGCGCGTTTATTAATTTCTTTTGCCAATGACATTCGGTCGAGCGAATGGATATACTCCACCTTATCGATAATGTTTCTGACTTTCCTGGATTGAAGGGTTCCAATAAAATGCCAAAGCGGCTTGTCCTTCAATACTTCCCACTTGGCGAGTAATCCATCGTCGCGGTTTTCTCCAAGATTCTGTATGCCGGCCTCCAGAGCTTCGGCTGCCCTTTCAGCCGAAACATACTTCGTAACCGCCACGATATGAATATGTTCAGGATTACGGCCGGACCGTTCGCATGCTTCCGCTATCTGACCTTGAATAAAAGCTAGATTCTCTTTTACATCTCTCACGTTGATTACCCCTATTGCATCTTCTTGTTTTTTCCTTAAAAATAGACATTTTCTTAAGTGTACCATAAAAGCATGCAAACGGCATCCGATTTATTTAGTCTTTTGGCGTTCCAAGCTGCTGCTGTGTATATTGGGATCCGTTGTACCTGACAAGAATGACATCCTCCCCGATTTTGATGATCTGATTCCAAGGGATGACAACTTCATCATCCTTTCCAAAAAAGCCGAGCAGTTTTCCTGCAAAACTTATAATGATCGATTCTATCCTGCCGCTATCCAAATTAATCTCAATGTCGCTTATATTACCCAGTTTTCTCCCATCTGATATGTTGACAACATCCTTTACTTGAAACTCCGAAATTCTCACCATATTAATTCCCCGCTTCCGCTTCTTTTATAATCTATATATATGCAGTAAAAAAAGGGTCAGACCCCCTTTACTGCAGTAAAGGGGGTCTGACCCCATCTCATTGAACAT
>NZ_VEKZ01000029.1:0-40931 GCF_007681465.1 Siminovitchia fortis | reverse complement strand
AAGATCGTCGAACAGGGACCGCCGGAGCAGGTATTGGAAAATCCGAAGACCGAAAGACTGCAGACATTTTTAAAACGTTTTCGGAACGGGTATTAAATAAAATAGGTCGCGAAAGAAGGGATGGATTTGTTATCGTTTAATATTTTGGAATATAAGGAAAGGCTTGAAAAGACAAAGCAGCGCATGGTGGCGGAAGGGATAGATGTACTGCTTGTGACCGACCCGGCCAATATGAGTTATTTGACTGGATATAATGCGTGGTCCTTTTATGTTCATCAATTGGTGGTTGTGATTATTGATAAAGATCAGCCGTATTGGATCGGCCGGGGCCAGGATGCGAGCGCAGCAAAGCATACATCATGGCTTGACGATGCCCATATTATTCCTTATCAAGATGATTATGTTCAATCAACAATCAAGCATCCGATGGATTTTGTCTGCGATTTTTTAAAGGAAAAAAAGCAGGACAAACGGACAATCGGCGTAGAGATGGATGCCTATTATTTTACCGGGAGAAATTATGTTCAATTGACGGGCGGCCTTCCGGACGCAGCTTTTAAAGACGGGACGAATTTGGTAAATTGGGTTCGAATCATCAAGTCCGACCAGGAAATTGAATATATCAAGCGGGCCGCAAAAATTGCAGAAAAAGCGATGGGTGCTGCCGTTGATACGATTAATGAAGGTGTGCGCCAATGCGATGTTGTTGCAGCCATCTCCCATGCCCAGATCAGTGGTACGGAAGACTTTGGAGGAGACTATCCTTCGATTGTCCCGCTTCTTCCGACTGGAGAAAAAACATCGGCCTGCCATTTGACATGGACAGATGATGTTTTCAAAGATGGCGATCCGGTTATCATAGAATTGGCCGGCTGCTATAAGCGGTATCACTCTCCTATGGCACGGACTGTAGTGGTCGGCAAACCGACCGACCAGCTGCAATATATTGCCGCTGTTGTCATAGAGGGATTGAATGCTGCATTGGATGCGATAAAACCGGGAATGACATGTGAGGAAGTGGAACAGGTTTGGCGCAAATCCATAGAGAAAAGCGGAATTAAAAAGGAATCCCGGGTCGGATATTCCATCGGGCTCAACTATCCGCCGGATTGGGGCGAGCATACGGCGAGCCTCAGGCCGAGCGATTATACAATCTTGAAACCGAATATGACGTTTCATCTGATTCCTGGAATTTGGCTGGACCATGTCGGCATCGAAATCAGCGAATCATTCCGGGTTACGGAAAACGGATGCGAAGTGCTGGCTGATTTTCCGAGGGAACTGCTGATCCAGCCGAACATAAGGCTGGCATAGAGACGAAAGGGCGTCAAAATAAAAATGAGAAGCAAGTGTTCACATGGAAACATGGAACGCTTGTTTTTTAGTATTTGGAGGTGGGTGCAGGATTGGATAGGATGCGTGATTGGGTTCTCGCCTCAGGCAAAATCCTTTCGATGCAGCACTTTTCCTTTTCCATTTTGTATAAAAGGATCAAATTAATTTCATACAAATTTGACGATGTTTTACCAAAATTTATTTAATATAATGTATTTAGAATTGTAAGCACTTGCAAAGGAGGCTTTTATATGTTGCCATTCAGCTATGAAGAATATCAGCACAGGCTGGAACAGACGAAGAAAAAAATGTCGGAAAAAGGAATCGAGGTACTGCTCATCACGAACCCGGCGAATATGAACTATCTATCAGGATATAACGGCTGGTCGTTTTACGTTGATCAACTGCTCATAGTCATCATTGATGAGGAACAGCCGATCTGGATTGGCAGACATATGGATGCCAACGGTGCAAGGGCTACGACCTGGCTGTTTGATGAACGCATCATCCCTTATCCGGAATCCTATGTGCATTCGGATAAACATCCGATGGAATTCGTGGCAGGCATTTTACATGAAATTGGACAATCAAACCGCAGGATCGGCCTTGAAATGGAGTCTTACTATTTTTCGGCTTTAGCCTATGAAAGGCTTAAACAGAGCCTCCCAAATGCTGAGTTCAAAGATGCAAGTTTACTTGTTAACTATGTTCGGCTGATCAAGTCGGATCAGGAGATTGAATATATCAGGCGGGCTGCAAAGATTGTTGAAAGAGGCATGGATGCAGCCGTGCAAAATATAGCTTCAGGAGTCCGCGAGTGCGACGTGGTTGCGGAAATCTATAAAAATTTGGTTTCCGGAACGCCGGAGTTCGGCGGCGACTATCCGTCGATCGTCCCTATGCTTCCATCAGGAGAAAATACTTCAACCCCGCATTTGACTTGGACAGACAGGCAATACAAATACGGCGAAATGGTTATTATTGAACTGGCAGGCTGTCATCAGCGCTACCATTCTCCATTGGCACGGACGGTGTCCATCGGGCAGCCGAGTGAAGAGGCCTATAATATTTCACAGATTGTCGTTGAGGGGCTGAACACGGCACTTGAGGCGGTCAAACCGGGAGTCACTTGCGAAGAAGTGGAGATTGCCTGGGAAAACGTCATTAAAAAATACGGCATCGAAAAGGAATCCCGCTTAGGCTATTCAATGGGGTTAAACTACCCTCCGGACTGGGGCGAGCATACGGCAAGCATCAGACGCGGCGATTTGACAGTGCTGGAGCCAAACATGACTTTTCATATGATTCCTGGTCTTTGGTTTGATGATTACGGAATCGAAATCAGTGAATCGTTCCGGGTGACAGAAACAGGCTGCGAGGTATTGGCGGACTATCAAAGAGAATTGATTGTAAAGGAAGATTTGGATTTAACGATTATTAGCTAGGAGGTGGGGAAATGCATATTTTTACAGAATCAGAGATTAAGCAAATGATTGAGCTCGACAAGCAAATCATTCCTGTCATTGAGGATGCTTTTACTCAGCTGGCTATAAAGGAAGTTATCATGCCCCCGATCATGAGGGTGGATGTAAAGGAAAATAACGGGGAAGTGGATGTGAAGACAGCTTATATTCCCGGCAAAGACATGTTTGCCTTGAAAGTTTCATCCGGCTTCTTTAATAATTACAAGCTTGGCCTGCCCAGTGCAAACGGTTTGATGATGCTGATCAGTACTGTCACAGGTGAACCCAAAGCTTTGCTGTTGGATAACGGATATTTGACTGAGGTCAGGACAGCAGCGGCAGGAGCCATTGCGGCGAAGCACATGGCAAAGGAGAATGTCAAAACCGTTGGTGTCATTGGAACCGGGGCACAGGCCCGCTATCAATTGAAAGCGCTCGATTTGGTCCGTGACTTCGAAAAAGTATTGGTTTACGGGCGTTCACTTGATAATGCCAAAAAGCTGCAGGCGGATATGGAAGACGTTTTGGATGCCGACATTCAGATTGTCGCAGATGCAGAAACGGTCGTCCGCAACAGTGACATCGTCGTGACGACAACACCTGCCGCTGAACCTCTCATTAAAGCGGATTGGCTCCATCCGGGCCTTCACATCACGGCAATGGGTTCTGATGCAGAGGAAAAGCAGGAATTGGAAGCAGATGTTTTAAAGAAAGCCGACAGATTCGTATGTGATACGAAAACGCAATGTGCAAGGCTTGGCGAACTGCATCACGCTATAGAACAAGGTTTTATTTCAGAAGATGCACCTGTCATAGAATTGGGTGAGGTGACTTCAGGTAAAACAGCAGGAAGATTGAGTGATCAGGAAATCACTGTGTGCGATTTGACGGGAACAGGTGTCCAGGACACAGCGATCGCCCTGTTGGCATTTAAGCTTTTAACAGAAAAAGAGGGAATCGGTTTACAAATAGATAACAAAAAATCTCTTCATTTTACATGAGCAGCAGCGGGATGGGGGTTAAAACATGATCACGGATAAACAGACAATCATTGAAGAAGCCCAGGCGATTGCACATCAATTAAGCGAGTGGCGCCGCCATCTTCATCAATACCCTGAATTGAGTTTCCAAGAATATGAGACTGGCAGGTTCGTAAGCAGCCGGTTAAAAGAATTTGGAAATATCGCTATCCAGACAAACGTTGCCAAAACCGGTGTCGTCGGTACACTTTCTTCCGGAAGCGGACCGACAATCGCCATCCGGGCAGATATGGATGCGTTGCCTATTGTTGAACAGACCGGCCATGACTACCGCTCGAAAAGAGACGGAGTGATGCATGCATGCGGCCATGATGCCCATACGGCGATTTTGCTCGGCATCGCCAAAATTTTTTCCGATAAATTTAAAGAGGGGAAAATATCAGGTACCGTGAAATTTTTATTCCAGCCTGCCGAAGAAGATACGGATGATGAAGGCCTGTCGGGTGCTCCGAGGATGATCCGGGAAGGCATCTTGGATGATGTGGAGGCAGTTATTGCTCTCCATGTCTGCCCATGGCATCCTGTCGGGGTGATCCAAGTCAATGACGGCTACAGCATGGCAAATGTAGATGTCTTTCATGCAAAAATCATCGGCTCGGGCGGACATGGCGGCTATCCGCATATGACGAAAGATCCGATTTGGATGCTTGGCTCTGTTTTACAGGCATTTTATGGATTGGTTTCAAGAAGGATTTCACCGCTTGATACAGCTGCAGCAAGTATCGGGAAAATAAACACGGGAACTGCCAGCAATATCATCCCGGAGGAGGTCTCCATTACGGGTACACTCCGGACGTATTCCCCGGAAGCAAGGGAGCAGCTGATCAAGGAAGTTGAAAATGTTTTTAAAATAACCGAATCGTTCGGAGGAAGCTATGTTTTCACCGTTGAAAGAGGAGAGCCCGCATTAAAGAATGACCCGGCTGTCAATGCGTTATTGGTTGAGACGGCGAGAAATCTGTACCCGGATATACAGGTGGAAAGAGAACCTTTTGGTATGGGGGGAGAAGATTTCGGCTATATGACACAAAAAATTCCGGGAGTGATGTTTTTCCTTGGCTGCGCACTTGAAGACGGAAAAAACAGGGATCTTCACACAAATATCTTTGATATTGATGAACGCTGCCTTGAAATGGGGGTCTCCATTTTAGCCGAAACTGCCACCCGCTTATTGGCTGGAAATAACGATATTTAAGCGTCGATATATGCTTGCGGCCATATAATCATCTGGAAAGGCGTGATGAAATTGTCTACAAAAGTAATGGGGAGAGAAATGTACCTCGCCGGAAAATGGGTGGGGAGCGACCGAACGACGGAGGTCCTCAACCCACAGGATAACACGGTGATCACTACGGTTCCTGCGGCAACAGCTGAAGATATGCTGTTTGCGATAGAAGAAGCGAAAAAAGGGGCAAAAAAAGCTGCAAATTTGCCGGTTCACCTTAGAATGACCATTATTAACAAAGCGGCGGACTACATTGAGGATAGAATCGAAGCATATGCAGTGACCATTTCGCAAGAAGGCAGCAAGACGATAAAAGAGGCTAGAAACGAAGTGAAACGCTGTATCCAGACGTTGAGATTGAGCGCTGAAGAGGCTAGGCGGATCAATGGTGAAACGATTCCATTCGACCAATCTGAAACAGGCGAAAACCGGGTCGGCTACTTTTATCGCTTCCCAATTGGCATTATTGGCGCCATCACGCCATTCAACGATCCGTTGAATCTGGTTGCCCATAAAGTCGGCCCTGCCATTGCATCAGGAAATGCCATCATCGTCAAACCGGCGACCGTTACACCGCTGAGCGCTCTTCTGCTGGCAAAAGCATTTGATCATGCAGGGCTTCCTGAAAAAATACTATCTGTCGTAACGGGAAACGGCAGGGATGTCGGTGACGTCCTTGTAACTCATCCGGACGTCCGGATGATATCTTTTACAGGAGGGCTTGAGACGGGAGAAAGCATTGCCCGCAAAGCAGGATTGAAGAAGTTAAGCATGGAGCTTGGATCAAATTCGCCGGCCATTGTCTTAAAAGATGCCGACATTAAGCAAGCGGTTGAAGCATGCGTATCTGGAGCATATTCCGCAGCGGGGCAAAACTGTATCGGTGTCCAAAGGATTTTCATTGAAGAGGAGGCTTATGCCGATTTTAAATCTTCCTTCCTTCAAAAGACGGCCATGTACAAGGTTGGCGATAAAAGACTGGAAACGACGGACATGGGTCCGCTCATCAATGAGAAGGAAGCCATCAGAGTTGAAAAATGGGTGAACGAAGCAGTTGAAATGGGAGCGGAGCTTTTAATCGGAGGAAAGAGGGACGGAGCATTTTATTCTCCGACAGTACTGGAAAACGTACCAGAGAATTGCACCATTGCACGCGAGGAAATTTTCGGTCCTGTTGTTTTGTTATATCCTGTCTCTGATTTACAGGCAGCGATTGAAAAATCAAACGATGTCAATTTTGGACTTCACGCAGGAATATTTACCAAGGATATTGAAAAGGCATTTTCAGCCATTCATCAGTTGAATGTGGGCGGCATCATGATCAATGACAGCGGAGACTATCGGATAGACGGAATGCCGTTTGGCGGCGTCAAAGGCTCCGGGTTGGGCCGGGAAGGCGTCAAATTCGCAATCCAGGATATGACCGAGCCGAAGGTGGTCAGCTTCAAACTTCAGAACGTCGGAACCCAGCTATAAAGAAAAGCGCAAGCGTCTGTTCATCGACGTACAGACTGGAGCGATTCCAACGAGATAAAGGAAACACGGCGACGGAGGCCGCCTCAAAACGCCACGTCCTGTGGCTTCGGTGGCACTAGGACTTCCTGTCCGTCGAAGCCGATGTTGACTTATCGTAGGAGGAAGAGTGAAGTCTGCTAGTCGATAGGCGCTGGAGCTAGACATAGAACTACCCATACTCACGGAAAGATTAGTCAATTTTATACTTTCTTTAGAATAGATAAAAAACAACTGAGTGGGGGCAGCTTATGAAGAACAAAACGAACCCGAGTTTTATGAATAGCACCTTTTGGATTTCCGCCATCATCGTCTTTTTAGCCGTACTTTGGGGTGCAGTGGACCCGGCAGGGCTGTCAAATGCTGCAAATGCCGCTTATGGTTTTACCACAAACGTATTTGGATGGTTTTACTTGTTAGCCGTATTGTTTATTGTCGTATTTCTCATTGGATTGGCTATTAGTAAATACGGCAGCTTGAAGCTTGGAAAAGATGATGAAAAACCGAAGTACTCCTTCTACACATGGATCGGCATGCTGTTCAGCACCGGATTCGGTGCGGGACTTGTGTTCTGGGGAGTCGCTGAGCCGATGAGCCATTTTGTCAACAGTCCTTTGGCTTCGGAAGGAAAAACACCCGAAGCGGCAAGAGTCGCCATGCAGTATTCATTTTTTAACTGGGGTATACATCAATGGTCCGTATTTACAATTGTCGGTTTGGTGTTGGCATATTTCCAGTTCAGAAAAGGCGAAAAAGGGGAAATCAGTACGACATTGAATCCGCTGCTCGGAAAAAGCGGGAAGCGCGGTATTCGGAAGACGATCAATATACTTGCTGTCATTGCAACAGTGATGGGTGTAGCCACTTCCCTGGGTTTGGGAATCTTACAAATCAATGGAGGACTCGACTATTTGTTCTCTATCCCGCAAAATACGCCGGTTTTGCTAATTATTACGGGTATTTTGCTTGTCATGTACCTTACTTCGGCCGTTACCGGGCTGGATAGGGGAATTAAAATTTTAAGCATATTGAATTTAAGCATGGCGTTAGGATTGGTTGTCATTGTCCTGGTACTGGGACCAACCACCTTCATACTTGAGAGCTTTACAGTGGGAATCGGCGACTATATCCAGAACTTTTTCGGAATGAGCTTGTCATTATCGCCATATCAAGGAAGCACTTGGACAAAAGAATGGACGGTAGCCTACTGGGCGTGGGTCATTTCCTGGTCTCCTTTTGTAGGGGCATTCATTGCACGGATTTCAAAGGGAAGAACAATCCGTGAATTTATTTTTGGGGTTTTGATCGTTCCGCCGCTGATCGCCACGATGTGGATTGGGGTTTTTGGCGGTACGGCGCTTCATATTGATCTTTTCCAAGGAGGAAACATTGCGGATGCAGTTCAGGCAGACGTGACAAGCGCATTGTTTGCCACATTCGGAAACTTTCCGATGAGTACAGTGCTTTCCGTTATATTTATTTTGCTCATTGTCACATTTTTAGTTACGTCGGCAGACTCGGCCACCTTTATTTTAGGGATGATGACATCCAATGGTAATCCAAATCCGTCGACATTGGTGAAAGTGATCTGGGGTGTCCTCATGTCGGCAATTGTTGCCGTATTGATCATAAGCAGCGGGCTTCAGGGCCTGCAGACGGCTTCACTCGTCACGGCGCTTCCATTTACTGTTATATTGCTACTTATTACCTATTCGCTGATCAAAACAATCAAAGAGGATCACAAGCCGAAAATCACATCGGAATCAGTGCCTGACTTTTTAAAGAGAAAGGCACAGTAAATTTATTTCATACAGGAGGAATGCAACATGGCTATGCAAATGAAAAATGATGCTCAGGTAAAATTCGAGAAACTGGCTGCACTTGATAAAAAGCACTTTTTACATCCGTCAACATCCATCAAACAGCATATGGAAAACGGACCGGGATTTATTTTTACAGAAGGTGAAGGAATTTATTTAAAAGATGTCAGAGGCAGAAAGTTGATTGACAGCTTGTCTTCCCTCTGGAATGTCAACATCGGCCATGGAAGATCGGAACTGGGGCAGGCAGCAGCTGAACAAATATCAAAGCTTGCTTTCAGCTCAACGTTTGCAGGGAACAGTCATGAGCCCGTCATCGAACTGGCCAAAAAGGTTGCTGAGTGGGCCCCCGGCGATCTGAATACGACTTTCTTTACATCCGGCGGTTCAGAATCAAACGATACCGCATTTAAAACAGTCCGGCATTACTGGAAAGTGAAGGGCCAGCCGAATAAAACGAAAATCATTTCCCGCAGCCTTTCCTATCATGGAGTTGCGATGGGAGCAACAAGTGCGACAGGAATCGAACCGTTCAGGGAATTTACAACTTCATTGGCACAAGGATTCCTTTATGTTGATTCGACCATTGAATCATTAAAAGCATTGATTGAAAAAGAAGGTGCTGAAAATATCGCCGCATTCATCTCTGAGCCGATCCAGGGATCAGGGGGCGTCAATCCGCCGTCGGAGGGCTATTTCAAAGAAGTCCGTCAAATCTGTGATGAGAACGAGATTTTATTCATCGCGGACGAAGTCATTTGCGGATTTGGAAGGACAGGCGAGAAATTCGGAATGGATCTGTTTGGAGTCGTTCCGGATATCATCTGCATGGCGAAAGGGATTTCCAGCGGCTATGCGCCAATTGGGGGAATGGTCATTTCCGACAAAATCAAAAACGAATTGATGGAAAACTACGAAGGAAACTTCTGGCATGGCTACACATACAGCGGGCACCCTATGTGCTGCGCAGTTGCATTGAAAAACCTGGAAATCATCGAAAAGGAAAACATGGTTGAAAATGTCCGCAGCATGGGAGAAGAGCTGCAAAAAGGGCTCAAATACCTGGAAGAGACGCATGCATTCATGGGCAACCGCAGAGGCGTAGGCCTGCTTGGCGCCATCGAATTTTTCAAAAATGAAGAAACGAAAGAAAGATATACAGAGCCTGTTTCTGCAAAAGTGGTAGCGAAGGCGCTTGACCGCGGCCTTCTGGGCAGAAGCATCGTTTACGGAGGACAGGATACATTGGCATTCGCACCACCGTTCTGCATTACAAAAGAAGAAGTAGAAACGATGATTTCCATTATCGACGATTCCATCGTTGAAGTGAAAAAGGAGCTGTAAAAAGAAAGATAAAATCCCCGCCTTCATGGATGGGGATTTTTCCTTTGACTAGCAAAATATTATAAATGAACCTTATTTTTTTTATAAGTTTATGTTATTATGTATATATTCGAAATATTCATTAGGAGGGTTGGCAGACAAAGTTTTTGAATGATACATATGTCGAGGTGAAAAAGTGGTTCAAAATTCCTTAAAAGCAGATGTTGTGTATGATGCAGGCCCCACTGGCTGTGGAGAATTGATTATGAATCTATTTATAAAAATGAAAAAAATGGACAAGGATCAAGTGATCGAGGTCAAATCTTACGATCCGGGTGCAAGGGAAGATATCCCGGCTTGGTGCCGCCTGCAGGGTCATACGCTGTTAAAGCGCTTGGATCAGGGAAAGAACAGTGTCTATTATATTCGAAAAAATAAATAAGTTTCAGGAGGAATCGTACATGTCTAAAATTGCAGTGAGCATTACTTGTGCAAAAAATGATCCGGATAAAGCAACGGTCGGGTTTGTGGTAGCTAACGCTTCAGTGGCTTCAGGACAGGAAACGGTCGTTTTTCTAACCGTGGATGGCGTCTATCTGAGTGAAGAAGGATATGCAAATGACATTCATGAAGAAGGCTTTGCTCCGCTGAAAGAGTTAATGATCCAGTTCCTGGAAGCAGGTGGACAACTATGGGTTTGCAGCCCATGTTTTAAAAAGCGCGGGTTAGATGAAGAAAAACTTGTCAATGGAGCGAAAATTGTCGGTGGTGCAAAGCTCATTGAATTCCTTTCCCAAGGTGCTGCCTGTATCACGTATTAGGGGGAATAAGAATGAACGAAAAAAGAACGGCTGCGGCAACTTGCGATGGAGGAGACTTGGACTGTGGTTCAGGTCTTCTCCTCATTATTAAGAAACATATGGATTCGATTCAGAATGGAGAAATATTAGAGGTACGGAGCCGGGAGCGGACTGTTGCTGAAGACTTGCCGGCATGGTGCCGGATGGTAAAACATGAATTTCTGGATTCCCGAAAGAATGAGGACGATGTAAGTTATTTTATCAGAAAAGGCGGGACAGACAGCAGTCTTCAGCAAGATTTGGAAGCAGCCCGCCATTACCAATGGAATGTCCGCGTACAGGGGAAAGAAGGATTGACAGCCAATGTCTACAGTCGAAATCATACGTTTAAAGCAGGACAGCCTGCTGATTTTTCAGCAAATGTAGAGGCACCCAGTGCGATCGATTATATGTTGGCTTCCCTTGGCACTTGTCTCACTGTAGGCTACAAACAGCATGCGTCTCGCCGGAGCCTTACGATAGATGCCTTGGAATGCAGTGTAAAAGGAAAGCTCGATAATGTTCTCTATCATATGCAGCTGGAAGACGAAGGAAGCCCCAGACTTATTGAAATCAATGGCACGTTTTATGTGAGTTCACCTGAAGAAGAAGCCTTGTTGGAAGAAACGTGGGAATTGACTTTGGAACGATCTCCAATTTTTCAAACACTGTGCCAAACCATACATATTGATATTAGATTTGCAGCCGTTTTTTAAGAAAAAAGAAGGAGGGAGCATGCGATGGAGCTTCCGTTGTTTCCAACTACAGTTGTCGGAAGCTGGCCAAGATCGAACGAAGTGCTGCATGGACTTCGCGATAAAAAGGCTGGCAGAATAGATGAAAATGAATTTAATAAAATTGCCGACAAGGCGGTAATCGATTGTTTGAGGCTGCAGGAAGAAGCTGGCCTTGATATTGTATCAGACGGAGAACTGCGGCGGGATAATTTTATTTCTTTTGTTGCTGATAAATTGGAAAATGTAAAAATGCTGACGGTAGCGGAACTGCTTGATTATGTGGAAGACAAAGCGAGTTTTGAAGAAATTTTAGGTACACTGGATGTTCCCGCTTTCTCATTGTCGAACCCGGCTGCAGTAGGAAAAATTGACAGGAAAACATCGATTGCATTGGATGATTGCCGGTTTTTGCGCCGGCATACGGATCGCCCCATTAAGGCAGCCTTGCCGGGGCCATATTTGCTTACCCGGTCCATGTGGGTGGAAGGGTTATCTCAGGAGAGTTATCCGACAAAAGAGGCCCTTGCAGATGATATTGTTCGGGTCCTGCGGGAAGAGCTCATCGATTTGATTCAGGCGGGGGTCGAATTTGTACAATTTGATGAGCCGGTGCTGACAGAGCTGGTTTTTACGAATAAAAACGCAAACCGGACCTTTATGTGCGGGGCATTGACGGCGAAAGCCGACCGGGAGGAAGAACTGGAATTTGCAACGACATTGATCAACCGGGTAATGGAGGGTATGAGAGGAAAAGGAACCAGAATCGGCATACATATTTGCCGCGGGAATTGGAGTACGCAGGAGGATGTGTTATTAAGAGGGCCTTATTCTCCTTTAATGCCTTATCTTTCTCGAATGAATGCGGACCAATTTATTCTCGAATACGCTACACCTAGGGCAGGAGAGCTGAAGGATATTTCAATCCTGGACGGTAAAGAATTGGGTTTAGGTGTTGTGAATCCCCGTACGGAGGGTCTTGAGAGTATCGATTCAATCGTTGAGAGAGGAAAAGAAGCGGCGAAGCTCCTTTCACCGGAAAAGATTTTTTTGAACCCTGACTGCGGATTTGGAACTTTTGCCCAGCGGCCTATGAATACACCGGAAACAGCTGCTAATAAATTAAAGGTAATGGTTCAGGCAGCGGAAATATTAAGACAGCAGTTATAACAACACCCCCCTGGCTAAAACGCCCAGGGGGATTTGTCGTATAACTTCCATTTATGTTACAATTCTAAGAATAAAGGCGCAAGCGCCTGTTTATCGACGTACAGACTGGAGTGCCTCTGACGAGATAAAGGAAACACGGCGACGAAGGAGCCGATGTTGACTTATCGTAGGAAGAGGTGCGAAGTCTGCTAGTCGATAGGCGCTGGAGCCGGACAGCATTAAGTGGCAAGTAAGTTATTCACAAGAGCATTTTATAATTTTCTAACCACAAGAAAGACAAGGTTGTCAATAAACGTAAATTGCCTTTTCTTTCTTTTCGGTTACTTCTCCAATTACCGAAGCCTGAATGGAGTAGATGGATGCAAGCGCATTGATGAAGAGGTGAGCTTCTTGTTTAGGCAAGCTTATGAATAACCCGCCTGATGTAATGGCGTCGCATAAAATAAGCTGTTCTATTTCTGAAATATCTTGGCTGTAATCAACATGGTTCATCAACCATTGATGGTTTGCTTTTGAACCTCCGGGGATGATACCAACTTCAGCAAGTTCTCTCGTTCCCGGCAAAATAGGTACGTCCTTATTGTAAATATTAAAGCTGACACGGCTTCCGTCAGCCATTTCAAAGGCGTGTCCCAGCAATCCAAATCCGGTAATATCCGTCACGGCATTCGGATGAAAGCTTGATAGGCATTGTGCCGCATATTTATTCAATGCACTCATCACTTCAGTTACCCGGTTTATTTGTTCTTTCGTCAAACGGTCCCGCTTAATAGCTGTTGTTTGGATACCGACGCCAATTGGCTTTGTTAATAACAGCAAATCCCCGGGCCTGGCGCCGATATTTTGATAGATTTTATCAGGGTGAACAGTTCCGGTAACTGACAGGCCGAATTTGGGTTCGTTGTCATCTATTGAGTGTCCGCCCACAATTTGCGCCCCAGATTCCCGGACTTTATCGCTGGAACCTTGTAAAATTTTCGCTAATATTTCTGGACCCAACTTTTTAATGGGATACCCGACAATGTTCAATACTGTTTTCGGTGCCCCGCCCATTGCATATACATCACTTAGTGCATTGGCGGCTGCGATTTGGCCGAACATGTATGGATCATCTACAATAGGGGTAAAAAAGTCAACTGTTTGTACGAGTGCGATGTCATCTGTCAACTTGTACACCCCTCCATCATCGGGATGGTCCAGCCCTACCAGCAGGTTAGGATCATTTTCTTGTGGTGGTAAATAACGCAAAACTTGCGCCAGGTCCTGTGGACCGATTTTGCACCCTCAGCCTGCTTTAGTGGACAATGAAGTTAATTTCAGCTGATCTGTCACTTTGATACCCCCTTTTTTTAAATAATAAAAAAATATGGTTCATCATAAAGTATAAATTGTTTTATTAAAAAAAGCGAACAAAGGATTTTCTGCGGATGGTGAATGTTATGGATAATCTTAGGTACTTGCCGGCAGTACATCAATTAAAGAAGGACAAGTGTTTTTCTCAAATCTTAAATGATGTTTCAGTTTCAGAAGAAGTACTGACAGAATGGATAAGCGAGCAGGTAGACATTGTCAGAAATAAGATGATCAAAAATGAGTTACATATGGAAGATGTAAACCGGGAAAAGTTAATGGAATATATATTTCAATTGCTTGAAGCGAAGGTAGATTCATTTAGTGAAAATCAATTGCGGCAAGTAGTAAATGCAACGGGCGTGGTGCTTCACACAAATCTTGGAAGAGCCCGCTTAAGCAGACAGGCGATTGATCAAATTGCCGAAACAGCCTCTTCCTATTCAACGGTCGAGTACAATTTGAATACCGGCGAACGGGGGTCCAGGCATGATATTGTCGAGGACTATATTAAACAGCTGACAGGGGCGGAGGCCGCTGTCGTAGTGAATAACAATGCAGCAGCCGTTTTTTTGGTGTTAAAAGCCATTGCTTCCGGGAAAGAAGTCATCGTTTCCAGGGGAGAACTTGTCGAAATCGGCGGCTCTTTTCGAATATCTGAAATTATGGAAGAAAGCCAGGCGGTTTTAATCGATGTGGGAACGACAAATAAAACCCGTATTCGCGACTACGAAAGGGCGATCAATGAAAATACGGGATTATTGTTGAAAGTTCATAAGAGCAACTTTAAGATTCTCGGTTTTACCGAAGAAGTTGATACGGATGAATTGGCAGAAGTGTCAAGGAAGCACAACATCCCTATTTATGAAGATCTCGGCAGTGGGACGCTATTTAACTTTCAAAGGCATCAAATTGGATCTGAGCCGACTGTCCAAGAAAAGATCAAAACGGGGATTGATATCATCTCTTTTAGCGGAGATAAATTACTTGGGGGGCCGCAGGCGGGAATCATTGCAGGGAAAAAACCCTACATCGAAAAAATTAAAAAACACCAGCTTGCCCGTGTACTTCGGGTCGATAAATTCACCTTGGCCGGGTTGGAGGGAACATTAAAATCTTATATAAGAAATCAGGAACAGCAGGAAATCCCTACGATCCGTGATATTTTGGAATCAAGCGAAACGATATTGGAAAAGGCAAATCATTTTATGAAGGAATTAAAATCAAAAGAGGCAAAATTCAATTGCCATATAGAGCCGGACAAATCCAAAGTTGGCGGAGGAACCATGCCGGAAGTGGGATTGGATACATATGTTGTGAATGTTAAACATGAAAGGTATTCCAGTCATGACATTGCTGTTAAACTGAGAAACAATAAAATTCCTATTATTGTAAGGGCAAAAAATGAAGCGGTCGTTCTTGATTTCAGAACAGTGACTTGGGAAGAGTTGGAGATGGTTGTCGAGGCGTTCTTGCATATTCAATAGAGTTTTTGGCGGGATCGTGTGGGAATCGAACCCACCGGAGACGTCACGCGCCTCCCAAATGGTTTTGAAGACCAAGGAGAACACCAGTACCTCATCCGACCCCAAAAACTTTGACAAACTATGTTGATTATTTAGACATATCTTATTATATATTTCTTCTACCTTACTAAGCAAGTAAAACATACATATACTGTAGGTGAGCGACATGAATCGGTTTTTTACGATAGGAATGGCGGGCCATATCGATCATGGGAAAACAACATTGACGAAAGCGTTGACGGGGGTAAATACGGACCGCCTGAAAGAGGAGAAGGAAAGAAACATATCAATAGAATTAGGTTTCGCCCCGTTGATTAATGAAGACCAATTACAGGTTTCCATTGTCGATGTCCCCGGCCATGAAAGATTTATCCGGCAAATGATTGCTGGTGTAGCCGGCATTGATATGGTGATTTTAGTGATTGCGGCCGATGAAGGGATTATGCCCCAAACGCAAGAACACCTCGATATTTTATCGCTTCTTGGTATTCATAATGGGCTGGCAGTCATAACGAAAATCGATCAAACGGATGAGGAATTGCTCGAAATCGTTATCGAGGATGTAAAAGAAACGCTCGAAAAGACATTTTTAAACAATGCCCCGATATTTTTAGTTGACAGTCTGTCCCAAAAAGGGATACCCGAGTTGAAAGTCGCTATCAGAGACAAAGTAATGCAGATTGAGAAAAGAGAGAACAAGGCGCCATTCCGGCTGCCGATTGATCAGGTGTTTACGCTTAAGGGGCAGGGGACGGTCGTTCGCGGAACCATTTACGACGGAGAGGTCAGGCAGGGGGAACGTTTAATGCTGCTCCCTGTCAATAAAGAAGTCCGGGTCAGGCAAATACAGGTCCATCGTAAACAGGCGGAAATAGCCGTTGCCGGCCAGCGCACAGCCATAAATCTTGGGGGGATTTCATACGACAGTGTTTCCAGGGGGGATGTTCTGGCAGCGGATGGGTTTTATTCGGTCTCCGATCGAATTGACGTTGTGTTTTATCCGTTAAAAGACATGAATTCCAGAATCAAGCAGCGCCAGCCGGTAAAGCTTTATGTCGGTACGTCAGAAGTGATGGGAAAAATTATTTTTTTCGATCGGAATGAAGTGAATAATACAGAAGATGGGGAAATCCTTTGTCAAGTTCAATTAAATGAAAAAGTCGTGGTGACGAGAGGCGACCGTTTTATCCTAAGAAATCCATCGCCGGTGGAAACGATTGGCGGTGGATGGATCATCGAGCCCAACGGTAGAAAATACCGATTTGGAAAGAAAACGATCGATCAATTAATGATGAAGAAGGAAGGAACGGCTCTTGACCGGATCCGATCGTTAATGGAAGAGAAGCATGTGTTAACTTATGACGAGCTGTTAAAAGGAGCCTCCGTTACAGAAAAAGAGCTGGATGAAGCGGAAAAAGTTTTGCTTAAAATGGAAGGGGGGCTTTTTTCTCTCCATTCCATATTTGAGCGGGTTAAAAACAAAGTGACTGATTTGATAGAGTCATTTCATAAACGTTATCCGATGCGGGTTGGAATGGATAAGGCGGAGATCATTTCAGAAATGAAAAAACATTTTCCGGCACCGCTTTTAGAATTTGCCGTTAAAACATTATTGGAAGAAAAAGTGATTAAAATTGAAAATCAATACGTTTCATTAACAGATGCGGCTCCAACTTTACCCGTGAAATGGAAAACGAAGTTGGAAGCCGTTGAAAAAGAATTGAACGATCAGGGGATCGAGGTTGAAAAATTTAATACGGTACTAAAGAAATATGAAATCCCGCCTGATCTTCAAAAAGAGTTTTATCACTATTTAATTCATACGAAAAGGGCGCATATTTTGGATGATGACATGCTTATAGCAAAGGAAGCTGTTGAACAAGCGCGTTTACAATTAGAAGCAGATACTCATTTAGAAGAGTTTACACTGCAAATGGCAAGGGAAAGCTTGCCTGTATCACGAAAATATTTAGTCCCGCTGCTCGAATTATTTGACCGATTAGGGTACACAAAAAGGATGGATAATACCCGAAAGTGGGTTCAAAAAAATTCAGGTTGAGGGGGTCTATCCCTAAAAAAACGCGGTAAATACTTACTGCGTTTTTTTTATTGAACAACTTTTCAGAAACATTTGACTAGTAAATATTAAGGTGATAAGATTATCTTATACATAATATAACGTTTTTGAATGGGGTGTTTGGGATGCGTCAACTGTTCCACAAGGTCTTTAATGAGAACTGGAATCCTTATGCAGCGGTAGGGATGGCCGGATTATTAAGTGCCCTATATTTTGGAATTACAGGTACGGTATGGGCTGTAACGGGGGAGTTTACAAGGCTTGGGGGCCATCTGCTTAAGTCCGTAAATGTCGATATTTCCAGTTGGGCATATTTTGATCTTGTCGGAATGAAAGGGACCCCGCTGGAACGGACAGATGGATGGATTGTTATTGGAATGCTGATCGGCGCATTAATGACTACACTTTTAGGGAATAAATTTAAAATTCGTGTACCACAACAAAAGCGCCGGCTGATACAGGGGTTTATCGGGGGAGCCATTGCAGGGTTTGGTGCAAGGCTTGCGCTCGGTTGTAATTTGGCTGCTTTTTTCACGGGTGTTCCCCAATTTTCTTTTCATTCATGGATTTTCATGATTGCAACAGGTATTGGAACCTATATTGGCGTAAAAATTATCAGAACAAGATGGTGGCGCGGGAAACCTAATCTAAAAGCATTTAAAAGTGCAAAACAAATTGAGGGGAAACAGGCCAATCATTTTGTACAGCGATACATAGGAGTTTTTGTCTTTTTATGTTTTAGCGTGATCGTTCTTTATTATTTTATTAACGGAAAGACAATGTTGGCGATTGCAGCCCTTTTTGGCGCCGGATTTGGTATTCTTATTGAAAGGGCCCAAATCTGCTTTACATCTGCTTTTCGTGACTTATGGATCAGCGGACGTGCCGTAATGACAAAGGCTCTTGCGATTGGTATGATCATAAGTGTAGTCATTACTTATTTTTATATTCAAACAGGAGCAACAGCAGTGGTTAAGGTGGCCGGCCCAGGCACGCTGGTTGGAGGGCTTTTGTTTGGCATTGGCATTGTTATGGCCGGCGGATGTGAAACCGGATGGATGTACCGGGCAATGGAAGGACAAGTCCACTTTTGGTCGGTAGGGGCCGGTTCAATTGCAGGCGCTACTTTCCTGGCATTTGCATGGGATCACCTTGGTGTGTACAGTCTTCTTGTTGAAGGCTGGAAACCTATTAATTTAATGGAAGTGTTTGATCCGAAACTAGCCCTGTTCTTCACGCTGCTACTTCTCTTTTCATGGTACTTGTTTTCGGCTTGGTGGGAGAAACACTATCGATTTGGAAAAGGGCTTGACCTGAAAAGGAAAGAAGGACATTATCCTGTTCAGCCTTCGGCTGCAAAGAAATAAAGGCAGGTGAGCATAATGGAAGATATCATCATAGATTATGTTTTGGATATCCGCGGGGAGCCTTGACCGTACCCAGTTACCTATGCGCTGGAAGCGCTGGATAATATGAAAAAAGGTGAGGTATTGCAAGTGATTGCCGATTGTCCGCAATCTTTTCAAACCGTTCCGGAGGAAATTACAAAGCATGGCTATACGCTGTTGGGCAAAGAGAAACAGAACCAAGATTTATATTTTACAATAAAAGTGTAACCGGGGTGATCGCGGTGAACATCAATCATATGAGGGCGTTCGTAACAGTTGTTGAACTGGGAAGCTTCAATGAGGCGGCAAAGCGTCTGGCCGTTTCCCAACCTGCAATCACCCAGCGGATTCAGTCATTGGATGAACATTTTAAGACAAAATTGCTGCAAAGAGATGCCGGCGGTGTGCATCTTACTTCCCAAGGGCAGATTGTCTATGATCAGTTCCTTTCAATTTTAAAAAAATGGGACAATCTTGAGAGCCAATTATTAGGCGGCAATCTTACGGGTAAACTGACTGTAGGGGCCAGCACGATCCCATCCGAATACTTTTTGCCTAAATATATTAAAAATTTCATGGATATATATAAGGAAGTTGAAATACATATCCGGATTGCCGGTTCGAAAGAAGTCTTTCACTGGCTGCTTAATGGAGCTGTGGATTTGATCGTGACAGGCAAGCCCGAAGATCACCCGCGGCTTATATCAAAGCCGATTTTGGAAGAAGAACTGAAAATTGTCGTTCCTATCAATGATGATCGATTTCCCGAAACAGTAAAGCTTGCGGACTTGACGGAATGTGATTGGGTTATTCGGGAATCAAATTCGGGGACAAGACTTGCCTGGGAGCAAGAACTGAAAAAAAACGGCGTTGATCCAAAGTCATTAAAAATTGCAGGCCATATGGGCAGTACGGAAGCCATTATAGCCTCCGTTGAAGCAGGAATCGGCATTTCCGTCATTTCGTCTCTGGCAGCGGAACAGGCAGCCCGATATGGAAGGGTGAAAGTGCTGGAAATAGATGACTTTATCATCAGGCGCAATTTTTATATTTCCACTTTAAAAGATTACGAAAGCAACCCGCTCGTAGCAAAGTTTATTTCTTATCTCACACATGAAATGGTTCATCAGTAAAAAAACAAGCCCCCATTAAAGTTGCAAAGGGGCTTGTTTTGCTTTCGTTATGAATATACTTCGGCCTTTTCAGGCGCCGCTTGCTGCTTACCCGTATAGACTGTACTTGGAACAAGATTAAAGCAGCGCTTGTAAAGCCATTTATAGGATTCCAAATTCAGATCGCGCGGGTTGCCGACAGTTTGCGGGTCGTTTAAGGCTTCCTGAGCCAATCGATCAAGCATATTTGGGGAAACTCCCTGTTCTTCAAGAGTCGGAATATCCAAATCATCGACAAGCTCGTAAACCCAGCGGACTGCTGCTTTTGCCGCTTCTTCGGTGGATAAACCATGAGTATTGATGCCGAGTGCCTGTGCTATTCTTGCAAATTTTTCGGGATTTCCTTTCCAGTTATACTCCATCACAGGTCCCATCATGGCTGCAACGCATTGTCCATGGGCAACAGGAATGATTCCCCCAAGAGTCTGACTCATGGCATGAGCGGCTCCGGCTGACTCACTTCCGTAAGACAGACCGGCCAGCATAGCAGCCTGTGCCATTCCGTACCTTGCCTCAAGATCAGTCCCATCCGAATATGCCCGTCTAATATATTTTGCAACGTATTCCATTGCCAATAAAGCGACCGCATCTGTTATCGGCTGTGCGTACTTCATTGTGTAACACTCGATTGCATGGGCCAGGGCATCAACTCCTGTCATGGCTGTCACATGAGGCGGCATCGATAAATGCAATTCGGGATCAATAATTGTCAGATGCGCAGCGATCAGCGGGCCGCCCGTGTTAAATTTAAACTGTCTTTCTTCATCAGTAATGACAGCCCATTGGGTTACTTCCGAACCAGTCCCTGCCGTTGTCGGAATGGTGACGAGCGGCGGGATTCTTTTTTCAAGCGGTTTTTTTCCTTCGGCAGCTTCATAGTCCAAAACGGACCCATCGTGTACTGCTTCCACACCGATTGCTTTGGCTGTATCCATTGAGCTTCCGCCGCCAACCGCTACCAGCCCATCACAGTTTTCCTCTTTATAAATCTTTGAGCCTTCATTTACAAGCCTGACGGGCGGATTTGGTTCTACTTTATTGAATAATACAACGCCTATTCCTGACTCTTCCAAAGAGGAGATAATGGGTGCTGCCACTCCGGCTTTATAAATCCCCGGGTCGGTGACGAGCAATATTTTGGAAACTCCGAGATTTTTTATTTCATCCCCTATATTTTTAATGGCCCCTATCCCGTGCTTTATAACGGTTGGTGTCTCAAAAGTATGATATTTATACATTTGCTCTACTTTCATTTGTAAACTCATTTTTATTTCCTCCCGTCAATTTTTTTATCAAGCTTGGGTGTTCGCACTTACATTCAGCTCTTTTACTTTGAACCAATTTTGCGGTTCTGGTTTAGTATTTTGGTAAATATGCTTGATTTCCGTATATTCCTCTAATCCAATGTGGCTTAATTCTCTTCCAATTCCGGATTGTTTATAGCCGCCCCAAGGAGCTTGAGGAAAATAAGGGTGAAAGTCATTGATCCAAACTGTTCCCATCCGCAGTTGCTGCACTACTCGTTCTGCACGGTTCATGTCACGCGTCCAAACGGCTCCAGCCAATCCGTAAACGCTGTCATTTGCCAGTTCGATGGCTTCTTCCTCTGTATTGAAAATCTCTACCGTCAAAATCGGGCCGAAAGATTCTTCTTGGACAATCTTCATTTTTCTGTGACAATCGGTAAAAATGGTCGGTTCCATGAAAAATCCTTTTTGCAATTCTGGTGCAGTCGGCCTTTTTCCGCCTGTTGCGAGCGTTGCCCCTTCGTCAATTCCTGTCTTAATATAAGCTTCCAAGGTTTTCAGGTGCTCCTCTGATATGACAGGTCCCATTTCAGTGTCCTCATCAAAGCCGCTGCCCATTTTGATTTGTTTCGTCCGGTCTATGACAGCTTCGACAAAGCGGTCATGGATGTCTTTTTGGACGAGAAGGCGTGCCCCTGCCGAGCACACTTGTCCGGCGTGAAAAAATACGGCATTCAATGCATAATCGACTGCTGTTTCAAAGTCTGCATCGTTAAATACAATATTCGGGTTTTTTCCGCCGAGCTCCATGGAGATTTTTTTGAAATTATTGGAGGCTGCTTTCATGATTTCTCTTCCGGCATCACCACCCCCTGTAAAAGAAATTAAATCGACAAGATCACTTTCTGCGAGTTCAGCCCCCACACTTGAACCCGGGCCAAGCACAAGATTGATCACTCCTTTTGGAAATCCGACCTCCTCGAAAATTTCACATATTTTTATCGAAGAGAGGGGAGTAATTTCAGCCGGTTTTAAAATAACTGTGTTTCCGGCAGCCAAAGCGGGAGCGAGTTTCCAGGAAGCTTGAAGCAGCGGGTAGTTCCAAGGGGCAATTAACCCGCATACTCCTACAGGCTCACGGACGGCCCTGCTGACGGAATTTGGGTTGGGAGATTCGATCATCAGACCTCCATCTTTATCCGCAAGACCGGCATAATATTGAAAGACCCCGGCGATTCCATCCATGTCCGCAAGACTTTCTGTAACTGTTTTCCCGGTATTGAGGGACTCCAATTCGGCAAGCTCCTGTCTGCATTCTTTAATCTTTTGGGCAGTCCCGTACAACAGGTCTCCTCTTTCGGATGCACTAAAATGCTGCCAATGTCCGTGATCAAACGCATTTCGTGCTGCAAGTATCGCTTTTTTTGCATCTTCTTTGTCACCTCTTGCAACTTCTGCAATCACTTCCTGGTTATATGGATTGATTATTTTCTTTGTTTCTCCGCTGATACTTTCAACCCATTGACCATTGATGTACATTAATTTCATGTTTGCACCTCCTGGAATAAAATGTAACTCGTTAAGTTTATACTTAACATATGAAACTTACCGAAAGTATAATATAATAAATATATTCAGTCAATACAAAAATTTATAAAAGAATATCATTGACATGACTTGAAAAGTTTATTAAATTTATATTTAACGTTTGAAATATCCGAAATTTCTCGCGAGGAGAGGAAATGCTGATGCTTGACAAACAGGAGAATCATCAAGTTGAGGAACAATATTGGGATGTCTTGGAAGAGGCAGAATCATATGTGATTGATGCTCTTGCGGAAACAATGGACTTGTACGGAATAACACCTTCAATAGGGAGGCTTTATGGAGTGTTATATTTCAGTGAAGATCCAATGACCCTCAATGATATGAGCCAAAGTATGGGGATGAGCAAACCGAGCATGAGTACGGGAATTAATGCATTAATGGATATGGAAGTTGTTCAAAAGGTATGGCGAAAAGGGGAAAGAAAAGATTTATACGTAGCGGAGAAAGACTTTTTTAAATTCTTCACAGTATTCTTTTGCAAGAAGTGGGAAAGAGAGATCTCGGTAAACTTGGAAGCCATTCATAAGGCGACTGTCAAGCTAAAAGGCTTATTAAATGACAATGTTCCCGAGGATGTTAGGAAAAAGGCAAAAGCAGACCTGAAACAGCTCGAAGATTCCATTGAATATTATACGTGGTTAAAAAACCTCGTTAATGCCCTAAGATCAGGAGATTTACAATTTTTTGAGAAAAATCTCAAAGAATAAGATTTTTCCCGTCTGCAAAACATTGTAAACGTTTGCAAGCAGGAAGTTATTTATGGCACCCGAGAATGTACTATAATCAGAGATTTTCCAATATTAAAAAACAATTGATTATAGGAGGAAGTGTGGAAAATGAGTGTGCCAAAGGAAAAACATAATCAAGCTACCGATGGGGAACCAGTTGATATTGATGGACAAAGGTCAAGAAAAGAAGAAAAGAATTCTGGTACGTTCGATTACAATCATAAACGAAAGGCAGTCACGCCAGTCAAGCCGGTAGTTTTTTTTGGTTCCGCAATCATTATTATTTCTTTTGCAGCATGGTGCATGATCTATCCTAATGCCGCGGAAAATCTTATCGGTGTAGTGGTAGGTTGGGTCGCAGACATCTTCGGGTGGTACTACATCCTGACAGCTACTTTGGTTTTATTTTTCGTAATCGTGGTCGCTTGCGGGAGGACCGGAAGAGTAAAGCTGGGACCAGATCATTCGAAACCAAAATATAATATATTTACTTGGACCTCGATGCTGTTTGCTGCCGGCATCGGAATTGACCTCATGTTCTTCTCAGTGTCTGGCCCTGTCAGTCATTATTTGGCTCCTCCGGAAGGTCTCGGAGGAACCGATGAAGCTGCCAGACAAGCGGTCATCTGGACACTGTTTCACTACGGTGTGACAGGATGGGGGATGTACACACTTATGGGGTTGGTTTTTGGACTCTTCGCTTACCGTTATAACCTTCCATTGAGTATCCGTGCGACGCTGTACCCGATCTTCGGCAAGCGGATCAACGGTCTCACTGGAGATACAATTGAGATAGCTGCAGTCCTTGGAACAATCTTCGGTATTGCTACGTCGTTAGGCATCGGAGTCGTTCAGCTTAATTTCGGTCTCCACCTTATGTTCGGTTTACCCCTTGGATTGGGAGCGCAAATCTCGCTTATCGTGATTGCCGTTGCAATGGCTACTGCTTCCACCGTCTCAGGCGTAGATAAAGGTATACGCCGACTCTCCGAGCTAAACGTACTTCTCGCGTTTGTTCTCATGCTCTATGTTCTGTTCACTGGGGAGACAAAATTTCTGCTCAATGCACTGGTGCAAAATATTGGTGATTTCGTAAGCCGTTTTCCAGGCATGACGCTCAATAGTTTCGCCTACGGTGAGGCAGGCGGCTGGCTATCCGATTGGACGCTATTCTTCTGGGCCTGGTGGATTGCTTGGGCGCCATTCGTAGGCCTGTTCCTTGCCCGAATCTCGCGTGGACGTACGATCCGCCAGTTCGTTACCGGCACTCTTACGATTCCTTTCTTATTCATCCTGATTTGGATCTCAATCTTCGGTAACAGTTCCCTTGCCATTGTGATGGGTGGAAATAGTGTCTTTGGTGATACCGCCATGAACGCGCCCGAACAGGGATTCTACACCTTGCTTGAACAGTACCCGGGTGCTCCGGTAGTAGTGGTGGTGGCAACTTTTCTAGGCCTGCTGTTCTATGTTACGAGCGCTGACTCCGGTGCTCTGGTCATGAGCAACTTCACTTCCAAAGTAACCAGTACTAATAGTGATGGGCCGTCGTGGATGCGCATCTTCTGGGCTTTTGCTACAGGTGCTCTTACACTCGCTATGCTAATGGTAGGAGGCGTAACTACTCTCCAGTATGCTACTGTCATCATCGGCTTGCCTTTCTCGATCGTGTTGTACCTATTCATGATTGGCCTTTACCGAGTATTGAGACGTGAGACACTCAGCAGCGACTCTTTCCGTAACACCTTGCCGAGTGTTCTCTCCGGGCGTGCGGCCACTAATCAGAACGGTGAACTGGGGTGGCGCAGAAGGATCGCCCGCGTCATGTCCTATCCGGACGAAATACAAACGCGTAACTTCATGGACGATACCGTGCGTCCTGCTTATCAGGCTGTTCAGAATGAACTTGAGGGCAATGGGGCCAATGTCCAAATCAATTGGAGTTCAGTAGAAGGTACAAATTGTCCATCGGCTACGTTTATTGTCAACTTTACAGACGCGTGTAAGTTCACCTATCAGGTTTTGGCGGTGCCCCATTCGATTCCGTCTTTCGCTCCAAGCCAAAGTCCCGAATCCGGGCAGTATTTCCGTATTCAGGTATTTACTCAGACCGGAAGCGAGGGCTATGACATTTTCGGGTTTACACGCGACCAACTGATAGCCGATCTGCTTGACAACTTTGAAAGATACGTAGAGCTAATCCATCTGATTGAGGAGTCAGGAGTGATGGAAGCGGCTTCTTGGCTATCAGTCGATGACGATCCGGCGGGTGCCTGGAAGGAAGATTTGCCCAGCCAAGCCGGTAATCCCAATTTGTCCTGACATCTAATGTAAAGAGGGAAATCGTGTGAAATTGCGGATGCTTATGCGGAACATTGTTTCTGCATAAGCATTTTGTAAAGTTTTTGGCCGAAGCCTTCCAGTTCTAATGATTAAAAATATATGGACCTTTCATTTCGTATTTCCGCCCTGTGGACTCTGATTTTAATACGTGGTATATTTTACTTAATTACGCTTATTTGGCCGCGAAATCGGAGTGCATGGCAGTGGAAAATAAAACAAGAAACCGCCGTATGAAAAATAAGGAAATACAGACAAAAAGAATGATGTCGTATTTTATTGATGCAACGGCGAAGATTATTGAAGAAGAAGGAATTGAAAATGTAACGATACGGAAGGTGGCAGATGCTGCGGGTTATAACAGTGCAACCATTTATAATTATTTCGAGGATTTGTCGCACTTGATTTTATTTGCATCATTAAAGTTTTTAAAGAAATATACAGATGCTATACCTCAATATTTATCAAAAGCGAAAACCCCTTTGGACAGATATTTTTTAATATGGGAATGCTTCTGTAAGCATTCGTTTGAATCTCCCCACATCTACTTTGCCGTGTTTTCTTCGGACCTTGGTGTCCACCCTGATGATCTGGCGGACTATTATGACGTCTATCCTGCAGACATATTAAATATTCCGCAAGACTTAAAGGAAATGTTTCTTGAACCGAACATTACGAAAAGGACAAGAATTGCCTTAAAGAAGGCTGCAGATGACAGTCGATTTGAAGGCATCCAGGTCGAACAAATTGCTGAAACGCATTATTTAATTTGGCAAGGAATGTTGACACTGTTTATTAATAACAGATCGACCTACTCAGTCCAGGAAGCTACTGACCAGACGATGGAGCATATCAAAAGAACGACGATTTATCCAGATGCAGAAAAGCCGCAAGTTACATAACTCGCGGCTTTTGAATATCTTGTCCGGAAGATTGCTGTGCCTTCACATCTGCTTTTAATGATTTCATTAATGAAACAAACATACATATCATAACAAACACAAATGGAAAAGCGGCAATAATCGAAGCGGTTTGCAATGCGGCCAGTCCGCCAAACCAAAGAAGAACGGCAGCAGTTGCTGATTGGATAATGCCCCAAATCACTTTGGTTGAATTCGCGGGATTTAAATTGCCATCAGAAGTTAACATACTAAGGACGAATGTAGCCGAATCCGCTGAGGTAATAAAAAAGATGGCGATTAAAGCAATCGCGATGATTGATACAAAGGTACTAAACGGGAATTGTCCAATGACGGTGAACAATGCCACCTCTTGCCCTTTTTCAGTCAAAACGTTTTGGATATTCATGTTTTCAAAAATCTCCATATGCAGCGCTGTACCGCCAAATACACTGAACCACACGATTCCAAAAATGGTTGGAACAAGCATGACTCCTGCAATAAACTCCCTTATTGTACGGCCTTTGGAAATGCGGGCAATAAAAGTTCCGACAAATGGCGACCACGCGATCCACCATGCCCAGTAAAAAATGGTCCACCCTTTAGACCATCCGGATTGTTGAAAAGGGAGCGAATTCAAACTCATATCAGCAAAATTCTGGATATACATACCAACCGAAGATGTAAGCGCCTCCAAAATGAAGCTCGTTGGTCCCATAAAAAGGATGAATAACATTAACAGTACGGCTAAAACAATATTGATATTACTTAAATATTTAATTCCCCGATTGATACCGGTAATGGCTGACAGCATAAAGCAAAGTGTAACCACAATGATGATGGTTAACTGTGTTGAAAAATTATTTGTAATGTTCGCCATTGATGACAGTCCGCCGCTTATTTGCGCAGCACCCAAACCCAATGAGGTAGCTACACCAAAAATAGTCGCGATGACCGCAAGAATATTGACTGTCGTTCCAAGCCCGCCATCTGCTCTTTTTCCGATAACCGGCCGCAGCGTTTCACTGACGAGTTGAGGTTTACCCTTTCTAAATGTGAAATAGGCAAGGGATAAAGCAACGATGCTATAAATTGCCCAAGGATGGAGCCCCCAATGCAGGAATGTATAAGTGAGAGATTCTGCAGCTGCCAGCATCGTTTCCGGTTCAGCCTGCGCCGGCGTATAAAAATGACTGATTGGCTCAGCAACGCCCCAAAAAACAAGTCCAACCCCCATACCCGCACTAAAAAGCATCGCAAACCACGAAATTGTACTGTGTTCCGGTTGATCATCTTCTTTTCCCAATTTAATTTTCCCGTACCGAGAAAAAATCAAAAAGAGTGCAACGATCACAAAAAAAGATGCCGAAATCAAATAAAACCAGCCAAAGTAATCGACAATAAATCCTTGTATGGAACTTGTGGCCTTGTCCATTCCTTCCGGTAAAAATGTGCCCCAAATGATAAAAATAACCGTAATGACAGCAGAAATGATAAAAACGTTTGTTACTTTTTTCACAGACTCACTCCTTAAATATTTATTTAGATTAGCTAAAAGAAAAGCTCATACATTTAACTAATCATATGCTAATCATGATTTTAACATAACCAAATTTGAATTCAAACAATAATCCGATAATTTATATTGTTTAATTTAACAGAAATGCTTTACTTTTCGAAAAGCCGGTGATATATTTTAGTCAAAGTTAAAAAATAATCATGATTACGGAGGGGACAATGAAATTAGAACTGGGATATTTCCATGTTGAAGACATTGTTTTCGGAAGTAAGACGTTTTATGAAAATGGAATATTAACGATCAATAAGGATGAGGCATTGAGCATCGTTTTTGAAGACGAAAATATTATTGACGCAGACATTCATATCGCCAAAAGCGGTGATCCCATCCGTATAACGCCTGTAAAAGAAGCAGTTGAACCACGCTGCAAAGTTTCAGGCGGCGTCATGTTTCCGGGGGTAACGAATAAACTTGTGCCGGCCGGTCAGGGAAGAACCCATATTTTAAAAGGAAGCTGCGTTCTCGGTGTCGGAAAACATTGGGGCGGTTTCCAGGATGGTCTCATTGATATGAGCGGTCCAGGAGCAAAACAGACGATGTTTTCCCAGCTGCTGAATATTTGCCTAGTTGCAGATACGAACGAAGAATTTGAGATCCATGAACAGCAGAAAAGAAATAAAGCGATCCGCTGGGCTTCGATGAGGCTTGCCGAATATTTGGGGAATTGCGTGAAAAATATGGAACCTGAAGAGCTGAAGGTGATTGAACATCATCCATTAAGTCAGCGAAGCAAGGAAGAAATGGAACTGCCGTCTGTAGTATATGTTCTTCAGCTTCAGTCCCAAATGCTTGAAAGCGGTTATAATGCCCTTGTCTATGGTTGGGATGCCAATCGGATGCTCCCTACATTTGTCAGTCCGACTGAATTGTTGGATGGAGCGGTTGTGTCGGGAAGCTTTATGCCATCATCGTCCAAAATTTCGACATACCAGCATGTAAATAATCCGACCATCATGAGGCTGTTGGAAGAGCATGGGAAAACGATCAACTTCTTAGGTGTGATTTTATCTAACCTGAATGTGCAGTTGGAGGAAAAAGAACGCTCCGCTTTGTTTGTCCGCCAATTAGCCACATCGTTGGGAGCACAGGGAGCAATTGTTGCCGAGGAAGGCTATGGAAATCCGGACTCAGACTTTATCCTTGTCATCAATGAATTGGAAGATGCAGGTATTAAAGTGGTTGGCATCACAAATGAATGTACCGGCCGTGACGGAAAATCTCAGCCGCTTGTGGACCTGTCGGAAAAAGCAAACGCCATCGTATCAACAGGAAACGTTTCACAATATTTGGAATTGGGGCCGATGGAGGTCGTCATTGGGAACCTGGAGGCATTGGCGAGAGATGGAAATTCTGGCGGATGGTCCGAATCGGTATTGCCGGATGGCTCGATAAGAATGGAAAACAACGGAATGTTTTGTGCCGATTCAAGTACCGGCGATTATCATAAGACGGTAGTAGAGTATTAAAGTGAGGTGAAAGAATGATGAAGAAAGCGGTTCATTACATCAACCAATTTTTCGGCCAGATAGGGGGAGAAGACAAAGCCGATTTCGAACCTGTCATACGTGAAGGGACAGTTGGGCCGGGAATGCTCTTAAATAACTTATTGTCGCCTGTCGCCGAAGTTTCTCACACGATTATTTGCGGAGATAACTTTTTTGGCTCCCATAAAAGGGATGCTATAGAACGGATTCTGAACTTTTTGGAAGATAAAGAGTTTGACATTTTCATAGCCGGGCCCGCGTTCATGGCCGGAAGGTATGGGACGGCATGCGGGGAAATATGCAAAGCGGTGCAAGAACGCTACGGTGTTCCCGTTATTACAAGTATGCATACAGAAAATCCGGGGGCAGAAATGTTCCGAAAAGATATTTATATTTTTCCGGGCGGCAACAGTGCAGTTGCCATGAGAAAAGACATGCCGAAAATGGCAGGCTTTGCAAAAAAACTGCTACAAAAGGAGGCAGTGCAGCCTGCAAGTGAAGAAGGCTATCTTCCAAGAGGGATCCGGCTGGAGGCGTTCAAAGAATCCGGGGAAATCGGAGCTGACCGGGCTGTCAATATGTTGATCAATAAATTATACGACAAAGAATATACGACAGAAATGCCGATGCCTGTCATCAGCCGGGTGTCGATTGCCAGTCCGGTAACGGACCTGAGCAAAGTAACGATTGCACTGGTAAGTTCGGGCGGTATCGTTCCTCGTGGCAATCCGGATCGAATACAATCAGCATCTGCAACTAAATGGGGAAAATACGATGTTTCGGGAATCGACTCGTTACCGGCTGGAGAATGGGAAACGATTCATGCCGGATTTGATCCTACAGCTGCAAACGAGGATCCAAATAGAATTGTACCTCTGGATGTGGTCAGAGAATTTGAAAAAGAGGGGAGAATTGGGAAGCTTCATCATTATATCTATTCAACGGTAGGCACAGGGACTACACAAGCAGAAGCAAGCCGGATGGGGGCTGAAATTGCCCAGGAATTGCTTGATGCAAATGTATCAGCGGTGATCCTTACATCCACCTGAGGGACTTGTACTCGTTGCGGGGCAACGATCACAAAAGAAATTGAACGGGCGGGGATTCCGATTGTTCAGATGGCCAATCTAGTCTCCATTGCATTTACAGTAGGGGCAAACCGTATAGTTCCAACAATTTCCATCCCTTACCCACTCGGAGATCCCAATACTCCGATAGAGCAGCAAAGAAAACTGCGCAGACATCGAACCGAAGTTGCCTTGGAATCTTTGGAACATGCAGTTGAAGAACCAACCATCTTTGATGTGAAAATTTAGGGAAGGGAAGTGGGGACATGATGAACGAAGAAATATATGATGTGATTATCGCGGGTGCCGGACCTGCGGGCATGACTGCAGCAGTATATACATCCCGGGCCAACATGAAAACGCTGATGATAGAAAAGGGGCTGCCGGGCGGACAAATGGCCAACACGCAAGATATTGAAAACTATCCCGGATTTGAGCAGATTCTGGGTCCGGACCTTTCGCAAAAGATGTTTGAACATTCCCAGAAGTTTGGGGCGGAATTTGCCCGGGGAGAGATCCTGAAGATTGAAGAAGATGGATTATTGAAACGGGTCATTTTACGGGACCGGGAATACAAAGCCAAGTCCGTGATCGTGGCGACAGGTGCCAAACATCGGGAGCTCGGCATTCCCGGAGAAAAAGAGCTTGCCGGCTTTGGTGTATCTTACTGTGCGGTTTGCGACGGAGCATTCTTCGCTGATCAGGAGCTGGTGGTTGTGGGCGGCGGGGATTCCGCTGTAGAGGAAGCATTGTTTCTTACACGCTTTGCTTCAAAAGTCACAATTATCCATAGGCGGGATCAGTTAAGGGCACAAAAGATCATCCAGAAGCGGGCATTTGACAACGACAAAATTGAATTTATTTGGGATCATACCGTGGAAGAAATCCTGGGGGACGGCCTTGTTTCCGGTGTGCGCATCAAACATACCAAAACCGGGGAGACAAGGGAAGTCCCTTGCGGCGGTGTATTTATTTACATCGGGATGGACCCGATTACGGATTGTGTAAGGGGTTTGGGCATTACCAATGAAAATGGATATGTCGACGTGGATGAGGATATGAAGACATCTGTTGCCGGCGTGTTTTCCGCCGGGGATGTCAATGAAAAAATGCTGCGGCAAATCATCACTGCAACCGGTGATGGAAGCATCGCCGCTTTATCTGCACAGCAATACGTAGAGAGTCTGGAAGAACAATTGAGCGGGAAGGCAGGAATGAAATATGACGCGGCCGGTTATTAAGGGAACTTCCTATGTGATTACACATACGCCGAGCTTGGTCCGGTACGGCTCCAAGCCGGTCAGGGAAATTGAAAAAAATAAAAATCTCCTGAATGATATATTGACCAATTTAAGAAGTTTTGAAGAAGCGGTCGCTTATCCCCCGAACCAGGTGTTTATCGGGAATATGAGGCCCGAGCACCTTAAAGAGTATGAACGCCCTTGGACGAATGTCCAACTGGAGAACGCCAGCCGCTTTAGCGAATGGGGAGAGATCCTGCCGGAGACCGAATTTTATGGATGGCTGAAAATCGCGGATCAATTCAATCTCGTCTTTTTGGAAGAGAACTTCCTGGAGCGGGTGAAAAAGGAAATGGCTGAACATCCGCTGGTGACTGAAAAAGATTTGGAAGCCTTGGGCACCGGGGAAACGGCGGAAGAGATCACGAAGAAAGTAGATGCTGGAAACTCTTTGCCGTTATATATAAACAAAGATGAGCTGGCGGGCGTCATTCTTACCGGGCACGAGGAGGATAAAAACTTATCGGCACATATACTGCTTGAAAACTTAAGCAACAAAGCGTCCGGCATTGTCGCGATGCGCCATGTGCTCCGTGCCTTTGACATCAAGCCTGAAGAGATTGATTATGTCATCGGCTGCGATGAAGAGGCGGTAGGTGACCGTTATCAGCGCGGTGGAGGGAATATGGCGAAATCCATTGCTGAACATGCTGGATGTGCCAATGCGACAGGCTCGGACATCAAATCTTTCTGCTGTGCACCGGCACATGCGGTCAGTGTCGCTTCAGCCTTGGTCCAGTCAGGAATCTATCAAAACGTATTGGTGATTGGGGGAGGGAGTCTTGCGAAACTCGGCATGAAATTTGCCGGAAGCCTTTCCAAGAATATGCCGGTGACAGAAGACATCATGGGGGCGATCGGCATCATTATCGGGGAAGACGACGGGAAAAGTCCAGTCATCCGTACGGATGCATTTGGAAAGCATGATATTTCCGCAGGCTCTTCAAATCAGGCCATCTATCAATCTTTAATCATCAAACCGCTTGAAAAGATCGGCCTGAACATCACGGACATTGATAAATATGCCGTGGAGCTCCATAACCCGGATGTCACAGAACCGAACGGAAACGGAAATGTCCCGCGGGGAAGCTACCGGACGATCGCAGCCATGGCCGTCATGAGGAAGGAATTGGACCGCACAGAAATGGAATCCTTCGAAGAAAAGCATGGAATGCCAGGATTTTCTCCCACCCAGGGACATATCGCTTCTGCAATTCCTTTTCTTGGCCATGCAAGGGATATGATTATCAGGGGAGAAATAGATAATTCCATGTTTGTCGGAAAGGGGAGCCTGTTTTTGGGAAAAATGACAAACCTATCAGATGGCATGTCATTTTTAATAGAAAAAAATGATGGGAGGAAAGTGATATGATCGAGGTCAATAAAGAAAACTTCGAGGCGGAGGTACTTCAAGCCGAATTGCCGGTCATCGTTGATTTTTGGGGGCCAAGCTGCCAGCCGTGCCTGGAACTGATGCCGGACGTGGAAGCTTTATCAGAGGCCTATGATGGCAAAGTGAAAATCGTAAAATTGAACAGTGCCCAAAATAGAAGGCTTTGCATCAATCACCGTGTGATGGGTCTTCCTGCGTTTTTAGTTTTTAAAAATGGGGAAGAGGTAAAGAGAATCTCCGGCGGAGATTTACAGAAAGATGATATTGAAAACCTGATCAAAGAAGTTGCACTTGTTCAATCTTAAAAAGAAAGGGCTGAGAAATAATGGAATTAAAAGGAAAAAAAGTGTTTATTTTAGGAGAAAGAGACGGGGTGCCGGCTCCGGCCATTGAGGAATGCATGAGAGCTGCCGGAGTGGATGTCATTTATAAAGATACCCAGTGCTTCGTCTGAACGGCCGCAGGTGCGGTGGACCAGGTGGTCCAAGGAGAGTTGAAAAAAGCAGCCGAAGAATTTGGGAGTGAAAACGTTGTAGTAATCTTGGGGTCTCCGGATGAAGACAGTGTCGATATTTACGCCGAAACCGTGACAGTCGGCGATCCAACCTATGCAGGTCCATTAGCCGGTGTGGCTCTTGGATTGAGTGTATACCACATTCTTGAAGATGAAATCAAGGACCAAATACCGGAGGATGTATACCAGGATCAAGTGGGGTTGATGGAACTGTCGCTGGATAAAGAGAGTATATGCAATGCGAGCAAGCAAGCCAGAGAGAATTATTTGAAGGCTTAAGCCGGGGCATGGTTTGCAAAGAAGATCCGCCGCCAATGAATTTGGCGGTGGATTTATTATTTTTTGGAAAAGTAGATCCCTGTTGCTCGGATTCCTGTCCGAGTACCCGGATTTATCGCTTCTTCGGTAAGGAATCGTCAGGATCTTTTCAGTTGGCCTTGAAAATTCAAAGTATGATGCTATGCTATCTGTAAAACAGATGTCGAAATGGAGGGGGTAAGGTGAAAAATAATAAGAGCAGCAGAGCAGAACATGATCAACTAAAGAAAAGCAGTCTCACTTACAATGATTACGCAGCAATTGAGGATGGCAATAGATATGAATTAGTTGCAGGGAATTTAGAGTTGCTGAGTCCGGGACCAACTACAATCCATCAGTTGATGAGCGGGGAGTTATACAAGACGTTCAGAGAGTCGTGCGAATCGGATTACATTATTTTATCTGCTCCGCTTGATGTCATTTTAGCCCCAACGGAAGTACGGCAGCCGGATCTCGTGCTTGTCCATCGAAACCGATTGGATATTCTAAGCAATCGCGGGGTCGAGGGAGCGCCGGATTTGGTTGTGGAAATCTTATCTCCTACCACCTTAATAAAGAGACAAAATTGATAAATTGAAGACGTATGCCAAATTTGGTATTCCTGAATATTGGATCGTTGATCCGGCAATAGGTGTATTGGAAGAATATGTTTTACTTGAGGAACGTTATGAACTTATAGATATTTTTCAGCAAGAAGAAGTGGTCACCTCTCCAAATATCCGCTGTATCTCTTTTACAATGGCTCAGATCATGGAAAAAATCCCACCCTTACGCGATGAAAAATGAGAAAAGCCCGGAATAAAAATCCGAAGCTTTCCTTATTTTTTTACTGTTTCACTTCCGTCCAAATCCGATCATACAAGACAGTCGCTTCCCCCACATCTCTCGCATATTCAGAGCGTTCAAAGAAATCCTTCGGGATGCTCATCTCTTCTTGAATTTCCTTGGGTAAGAGCTTGACGGCTTCTTTATTTGGATTTCCATATGGATACGCTTCGGAGATTTCTTTGCTTATTTCCGGCCTCAGAACAAAGTCCATGAATTTTTCCGCATTTTCCTTATGCGGCGCCCCTTTAGGGATTACGAAGTTATCCTGCCATAAAAAGGAGGCTTCCTCTGGGAAAATAATTTCGATATTGGGATTTTCGCGCTTAGCCAAAGCCGCCTCGGCATTGTACATGATGCTGGCTTTTGCTTCTCCTGTAATGAGCAGGCCTTTTGGGTTGTCGCCATCAAACGCCTTGATGTTCGGTTTTAGTTTTTTCAGCAGTTCTCCGGCTTCTTTTATTTGTTTTTCATCCGTATTGTTAATTGGATACCCTTTAATGGCCAGCATGGCGCCGATGGATGCACGGTTATCTTCCGGCATCACGAGGCTGTCTTTAAATTCTGGATCAAACAGGTCTTTATAGCCTTTGACGTCCTTTTTGACGAGCTCCTTATTAACCGCGATGACAACGGATCCCCATAAATATGGAACGGTGTATTCATCATCCGGATCGGCAAATGTGCCTGTAAAATCAGGGTTCAGGTTTTTCAAGTTAGGAATGTTTTCTTTATTGATTTTTTCAAGCATATCCTCTTTCACTAACATTTCAATGAAAAACAGCGTGGGAACCGCAATGTCATATCCAAGATTTCCGCTGCTCAGCTTTGCGTACATCTCTTCGTTGGACGAAAATGTGGTGTAATTTACCTTGATTCCTGTTTCTTCTTCAAATTGGCTTATGACTGACTCAGGCAGGTATTCAGACCAGTTAAAGACATTCAGCACCTTCTCGTCTGATTGGCCTCCTGAACCTGATGAACTGCCGGACCCGCATGCTGACAGGAATAGGGAAGCGATTAGTACTATTGATAAAATAAGCATCCATGGCTTTCGCATTTTTAGCAAGTAGCATTACTCCTTTTCTATTCATCTAAGATGTCTGTATTTAAGAAGATACCGAAATAGCCTCTTCTTCCCGGTACACTTCTTTTCCTTCAAATAAAGTCAGCAGCACCTTGGCCTGATTGATTTTGCCTTCAGGCATTTCAAATAGGTTCTGATCCAGAACGATAAGGTCCGCTTTTTTGCCTTTTTCAATGGAGCCTGTCAGATGGTCAAGTTTCAGGGAATAGGCTCCGTTGATGGTAAAACTTTCAATCATATTGGCAAGTGAGGTTCTTTCGCCGGGGTTGCTGATCAGATCCTCGTCCGTCTTTCCGGGTTCAAGCCGTGTAACGCCCAACTGGATGCCGTTTAGCGGATGAAAATTCATCGTGACCGGGTAGTCGCTGGCGGATGCCGCAATGATGCCTGCGTCAATTAGACTTTGCATCGGATATTGTCTTTCTGCTCTCTCTTTTCCGAGATAGGGTTCTTCGATGTCAAAGTAATAGTTGGGTTCCTTCATGAACCAGTACGGATTAGGGACCGCCACCACGTTCAGTTTTTTCATTCGGCCAATGTCCTCCGGATTGACTAATTGCAGATGGGTAATCGCATGCCGGGAATCGAATGGTTCGTCCTGTTCCTCCGCATATTCAAGGCCGTCCAAGGCAATTCTTGTGGATGCATCTCCGATGGAATGGATATGGATCGTAAATCTTTCTTTGTGCAGCCTCGCCGCTGTTTCTTTATAGCTTTCCGGATCCCATACGAGCTCACCGTGTGAATCGATATGTTCATAGGGTTCTTCGAGATAGGCGGTTGCCCCTTCGACGACGCCGTCTATAAAAAATTTCGCCGAATTCGTCTGGAAATACGTTCCTTGACTATGTTTCTCTCTTTCAGCTACTAGTTCTTCCACTTGATCGATCCCTTTTTCCGGATCGACAAATAAAGAGTTTCTAAATCTGATTGTCAATTTTCCTTCCTTTTCCAACTCGTTGTATGCGTCAAGGGCATTTCCGTTTCTCATGAACGGCTCATGAACGGAAGTGATTCCGCAGGCAGCAGCCATTTTTTGATAGGCTAAAATTCCTTTCTTATATTGTTCAACTGTATATTCGGGAATGTGATTCGTGACGAGATTCATTGCACTTTCACGGAGTGTTCCCGACGCCTCTCCCGTTGCGGGATCCCGCTCGATCACTCCGCCTTTGGGATTTTCGGTTTCATTCGTAATCCCTGCGAGTTCCAGTGCTTTGGAATTGACCCAGAGCGAATGGTGATCCTCAGAATACAGGCAAACAGGAACATGCGGGGCAATTTCATCAAGGATTTCTTTTCTCGGTCCGATCCCTGTTCCGATCGCGTTTCCCCAGCCTACTCCAGTAATGACTTCGGCATCGGGTTTATCGTCCAGAAATTTTTTTACAGCGTCAGCCGCTTCCTGCTGGCTTTCGCAGTCATTCAAATCGACAGTGAAAAGCGCTTCAGCTCCCCCCATGCTCACATGGGCATGGCTGTCGAAAAATCCGGGCAGAACCATCCTTCCTTCAAGGTCAATAACCTTTGTCTGCTCGCCTTCATAAGCTTTTGCCTCTTCGTTTGCACCAACAAACAATATGTCGCCGCCAGCAACCGCAACAGCTTCGGCCCAGCTTTTGTCTTTGTCGACGGTATAAACCTTTCCATTATATAAAATCAAATCTGCATAAACGGCCATCAAAATCCCCTCCAGTTCGTAGGTGTAAAGCGCTTACAAAAACCTTAGTAACATAATTCTAATTTATCGGGTTTACACTGCGTCAATGACTCCTTTCGCCATCTTTTAAACAAAACATTGAGCCTACCCCATGTTTATTGTATAACTTAATTACAGGCCTTTTGGGAAAAGTGAGGTATTTGAAATGAGAATCGGGGAATTTGCAAGAAATTTTAATGTAACGATTGATACCATCCGACATTATATAGAAATGGGCCTGTTAATCCCGACGAAAGAAGGGTCCCATTATTTTTTTGATGATGCCTGCATGGATGATATGGACTGGATCGTCAAATTAAAACAGCTCCAATTTACTTTGCAGGAAATTCATAAAGTCATATCTTTGAAGCGTGTGACCCATTTCGTTGATATCGAAGAAATTGATTATTATTTGAAAGTTTTGATAGAAAAGAAGCAGGAACTTCTCAGGGAAAAGGAAAAAATAAACCGGTCCCTTCGGCTGCTGGATGAGAAAATCGAATCCGTTCACCAAACGAACGTCACAACGGCGGAAACCGGCGTGCCATTGTTATTTTTATCGATGTTTTACTGTCCGCATTGCCGGGAGGCTCTGCACGTGACAGATGCTTTTATCAAAGAGCAGTATGTACTAAAGGGTTCTTTCCGCTGCTCCTGCGGATATGAAGCGGTCATAAAAGATGGTATCGTTGTCACACCCAACCTGAGCGCTTCTCCACAGAACGAACATTATATATATGATCAGCAAATGATCGAAGAAATTACGCCGAGCTTCATCAGTTTGCTGGAAAAAGGGAATCAATGGATTTATAAGCGAATGCGGCGGAATGATTATTCAAATAAAGTGATATTGGAAACAAATGTAGAGACATATGTATTCCCGCCCAAGCTTCTATATTCCCTATCTCCGAGCGCACTTTACGTGTTTTGCGGAAATACGTTGGAGATGCTGAGGAAATTAAAAAGGAAGATTGAACACTTCAATCCTGATTTGAACGTCATTTATATTGTGAACAGCCAGTTGGATCTGCCGTTCAAGCATCAATCAATCGATGTAGTCATTGATGTTCTATCTTTCAATGATTTTTCGTTGTTTAATAATGAGCTGCCGCTGGAAAAATTGGCTCCATATTTTAAGCGGGATACCGAGATTTTCGGCTATACTGCCTTTTACGAACCGCACGGCCAATCTTATAAAAGGCTGCGGGAACTTTATCCCAACGGACACCCAGAAAATCTTCAATCAAGCTTTCTCAGAAACAATCTTTCAAGTGGCGGATTTTCGTTGATTGAAAATGAAATGATCGGATACACGGAAAATCCGGGGGATTATATCGATTATCATAATGAAAATGAAAAGCTGCATTGTGTGGCGTATGCAGCTGAGAGTAAATAATAGAATGAAGTACAAAAAAGGTATCGAATATGACCAGGGAAACATAAGTTTATCCCATTATTGTGTCATTAAAATGTAAAAAGAGAAAAAAGGGTTTTTTTATCAATAGATTGAACTTATTAAAAAAGTATATGGAACAGGGAGGAGTGATGAAAAATCAATGAATAGCATCATTTATGAAAAAAGAACTTATTCAAATGTCAAAAATACACACAGCCACGATTATTTCCAACTGCTATTGCCGCTCCAAGGGTCAATGCATATTGAAACAGAGAAAATGAAAACTATCTTAAAACCAGATCATCTATTTTTCTTAACACCTTCCAGTACACATACTTTTTACGCAGATGACAGGAATGAAATTTTTGTATTAGACATTCCTAAATCAAGAATTCCTGTAAAATTTCAAGGATATAGACTGAATGACCAATATTTGCCGATCAATAAAAAGTGGGAGTCCATTCGTTTTTTACTGCTGGATGAAATGAAAGGTAATGACAGCAGTGATTATAGAGTAGATAGATTAATACAATATGCGTCAGATTTTCTATTTCCAAAAAGCCATGAATACGAGTCCCTAAATTATATACATCAGTATTACTGCGATAAGATTGAACTAACGGAGCTTGCTGAGATTGAAAACTTCCATCCATCTTATTATTCCGAGTGGTTCAAGGATAAGTTTGGCATGCTGCCAAGCAAATATATCCAACAGCTCCGACTTTCAAAGGCAAAGACACTGCTTAAGGAGACAGACTTTTCAATTTTGGAAATCGCAGTGGAAGTGGGTTATAACCATGCAAGCTCGCTTAATAGATTATTTATCAATCACTTTAACATGACTCCAAAGGAATATCGGCAAAAGCATAAAAATGGCTAAAAACACCTTGAAAATAGAAAAGAAGCCTCTTTCATTTACCTCTATACTTAATAAGTGTAGAGGTCTTTGCTGTATTTACCGCACAGCGGAAAAAACTTTAAAAAGACAGGGAGGAATCTGAATGGCTGCACCAAAAGCTGTAACTTTTGACTGCTTCGGAACTTTAATTGACTGGGAGGGAGAAATTCAGAAAGTATTTAAAAATATTTTATTAAAGAACGGTATAAACAATGCGGATGTAGTTGCCCTGCAGCGGCATTGGGAAAACATTCAATTTGAGTATATTCAGGAAGAATACCGGCCTTATAAAGAGGTTCTTAGAAATACTTTACCAATGGCGTTCAGAGATTATGGGTATCCTTTCAGTACGGAAGATGTGATAAACTTTTCAGAGTCAATGGGGAGCTGGAAACCATTCCCGGATACTGTAGAGGCTTTAAAAGAATTAAAGAAATATACAAAGATTGCACTCATTACAAATACGGATGACGCCATTATCGATGAAACAGTCAAGCACCTGGGTGTTGAATGAAGAAGGACATAGGTTAGCTCCACCTCTGCCATCTTTTTGACCCACTTGGGACAAGAAATT